>CAIVQM010000113.1 GCA_903908025.1 uncultured bacterium | reverse complement strand
TCGAGGGCGCTTGTCGCCTCGTCGAGGATCAGCAGGTCAGGATCACGGACAAGCGCACGCGCGATGGCCAGGCGCTGGAGTTCGCCCCCGCTGAAGCCATGTCCGGTCGCCGATACGCGCTCCTCGAGCCCGCCCGGTCGAGCATTGACGGCATATGCGACCTGGGCATCGATCAGCGCCCGATGGATGCGTTCCACCGCAATCGACTCGTCGAACATCGTGACGTTCTCGGCAATCGTCCCCGGCATCAGCACGGGGTATTGCGGCACATAACCGAGTCGCCCGGTCCGCAGTGACCGTGGCAGATCAAGGCGGCGGACATCGTTGAGGAGGACGGCTCCCGACCAGGGCTGCAACTCGCCTACCGTCAAGCGCGACAGGGTCGATTTGCCACTTCCGCTGGAGCCGACAACCGCAAGCCAGGTGCCGGCCGGGACGTCAAGGGTCAGTGCGTCCAGCAGGGGCATCTCGTCGGGCTCGTATCCGAACGTCACATCGCGCAGCGTGAGCGACATCGGCCCGGACACCGCACCGCCGCCGTGCTCGGACGGGTGTGCCGTCACCTCCACATCAAGCGGAATGTCCGACACCGCATCGGCTTGACGCTGGATGCTGTTGACCGACTCGATGAGAGTGCCGATCCACACCAGTTGCCCAGCAGGAATGAGAATCGCAAGGAGCATCGCCTGAGATGCCGCGAGTGTCCCGATCGACAAGTCGCCGACGAAGACCAGTAGCGACCCCACGGCAAGGACAAGTCCGAGACCGACCGCCTGCGTGAGCGGACTCACCAGACCGAGCCGTTGGCCATCGGTGGCCAGGGCCGATGTCGCTCGACCCTGCGCAGATCGATGCTGACTCCAGCGGTCAAAGATCCAGGGTTCCCAGGCCGCCGCCTTGACGTCCTCGATGGAACCGATGGTCTGGGTGGTAACGGACGACAGTGCCACCAGCGCCGCGTCGGAGCGGGTCTGCAGGACGCGACGGCGCCGAAGGAGCAGCGTGCTGACGACGACGGATCCCGCAACCACCAGGAGACCGACGAGGCCCAGAACGAAATTGAGGGCGAGGATGAAGATGGTGTAGACGACGATGGAGATCACGTTGCCCAGCGCGAACGGCACCAGGAGTCCGGACAGGAACGACTGACGTTGAATCGAGCCCGAACGAGCCGTGAGGTCTCCGGTGCCGAATTCGGAAATGGCCGGAACAGGAATGCGCAGCACATGCCACGTGAACCGAGTGGACTCGGTGGCGCTGAGGCGCACGGCCAACCGAGCCAGCACGCGGTACTGAACCGAGCTGAGGCCTGCGACAACGATGAGTGCGGCGATCAGCCCCACGGTGATCGGCACCGTCCACGCACTATTGGCCGCAACCAGCACCTCGTCGACGAAGAGACCGATGAGCAGTGGGACGGCGACGCCCGGCACGGTCTCAAGGGTGGCCGCTATGCCGACATACCCGTAGGTGGCGGGGCTGAGGCGTACCAGTCGGGCCAGCGAACCGAGGCTGGTCTGGCTGGTCACCGGGCTATCCGTGCGAACGGGCTCGCGTCTGACAGGACCACTGCGACATCTGCGAGGGTCCCCGTAGTCACCTGAGTGTCCGGCCCGTCACCAATCGTCCATGCGTAGCCCGTTGGGGTGGCCGGATCCTCGTCAAGAGTCACGGTCACCTCGACAACCAGTCCCGAGGACATGAAGTAGGAGGGCAGTTGCTCGTTGCCGCCGACCAGAAGCATCACCCGGTCGGCGGTGACGGGCAGTCGCGAGACAGCCGTGACGGTGCCGGTGATGTAGCCGTACTGGGACTGGGGCAAGGATGCGAGTGCGACGAGCGCCGGCATCCCCGTTCTCACCCGTGCTCCCTGTTCGGCGGGCAGGAAGGCAGCGGCGACATTGCCACCCGCATCAGGATCGAGCGTCAGAATCGGACTGCCGGGGTCGGTGATACCACCCTGCTTCGCAACGATGGTCGCGATCACGCCATCGGCCGAGGCGAGGATCTTCAGCGTGGTTCCGGACGTGGTGATCAACGTGGCTACGGGGGTGCCGGCGCGGACGGACTGCCCAGGATCTACCAGGACATCCGACACAGTGCCGGCGAGCTCTGTCCCGATTTCGATGAATCCGCCCGTGGGCACGATCATGCCGGGACCCGTGATCGTCTCCGGCGCCCGTCCGAACACCGTCCAGACCAACCCAGCCACGATCACGAGGGCGATCGCAGCGAGCAGCAGCCATGTCCTGCGGTCGGTGACCGGAAGTGCGGCGGCCACAAGGTCGGCCGGCTCGGCGGCCGCAGGGTCGTGGATCTCTTCGGTGCTCGCGCGGTTCACGCTGGACATTGTGCAGTATGCGCGGGTGTTCGTCCGGTCACTGCCCTGCGTCGGAGCCTGAGTGGCCAAACCCGGTGGCTGTCTAATATGTGCGGTATGCGCACCCGCCTATTGGCGCTCGATGTCGACGACGCGTCCCATCTGCAGGCGGCCTACCAGGTGGCTCGCGAATGCGAAATGATCAACGACGGCACGTCGGACGTCACGTTGGAATCGATCACCGCCCAGCTCACGGGACCCGTCGCCCTGCGCGAGGCGCAGACACTCGTGTTCGACGGGCAGGCACCGGTGGGCCTGCTCGGGGTGGAGAACGAGGTTGATGGTCGTGAGATCTTCATCGATGCCTACGCGTTGGGCCCCCAGCGGCGTGAACTCCTCGACGGACTACTTGCAAGAGGCCTCGGCCACGCACGAGCGGTCGCGGCCGCCACGTATACGACGGATCACGAGTACGCCGATGCGATCGTGAGTGCAGGCTTCACCCGCGTGCGCACGTACTGGCGCATGATCCTGGTTCCCGAAGGCTGGCCACGGATCGAGCCTCAGGCACCCGACCACGTCACCAAGCGGGTGGTTGATGGCGAGTCCGACCAGCGGCTGCTGCTGCGGCTGCGCAACGAGTCATTCGCCGACCACTTCGGCGAGACATTCGAACGGAACTTCGAGGACTACCTTGCGCAACTGCTCGCCACCGAGGGCTGCGATCCGTCGCGGTGGTGGATCGCCGAGTGTGATGGGGAGCCGGTCGGGTTGTGCATCCTTGATGACTCCAAGGCCGAGTTCGACGAGAGCTACGTTCGGACCCTCGGCGTCGTCCCCTCGGCACGCGGGCGTGGCATTGCTCGCTGGCTGCTGCAGTGCGCTGCGGCGGATGCCGTTGTCCGAGGACGCGAGGGACTGGCGCTCACGGTCGACGGACGCAACACCACGGGTGCCACCCGCCTGTACGAGTCCGTGGGCTTTCACACCCGCCAGCAGCTCGACCTCTACTGCTACCCGCTCGTCTAGGGCCTGGCCGGCGACTCACCAGGTGCTGACCGTTCACTCAATCGGCACCTGGATCGCGCTGATGTACGCCATCGACGGCTGATGGGTCTGCAGGAAGTCCCGATGCACCGGGCTCGCGAGGTACGCCTCGAAGTCGGCCATGGTCACGAAGTCCAGGCACACCATCCAGGTGGCGGACACCGGCGCATTCGGACGCCGGCCGAGGTCGCGATGCAGGGTGGCGCGGACGGCATGCGGATGCTCGTCGGCGAGCCGGCGAAGGTCGGATTCCAAGGCGGCACGCAGGTCGTCATCCAGGGATGTGTCGAGTCGGATGTGGACCACGTGGCGGATTGTGGCGGTATCGGTCGGGTCAACGGCGGTCATGGGTGCATTCTTCCTGTCGGTCATTGGCGAGCATTCACCGCCAACGGGCGGCAGGCACAGCCCACTCTCGCTCAGGGATCGACCGCCGGCTGGGAGCCGTTCGCTGTCAGACCGGTGCGCAGATCGTCACGCGCGAGCGGCGTTGAGGATCGACAACACAGTCGGTCGTGGATCGCGCCCGGTCAACCGGCAGGCGGCGAGGGCAATGGACAGGTTCCCGATTCCGTTGGTCGTGACAACGCCACGGCAGTGGGGCAGGTCCGTAGTCCCAATTGCGACATCGACGATGACCGCATCCGGTCGCGCTCGAACCGCCTCGGTGAGCAAGCGAAGCAGTTCGACACTCCTCCAATCGTCGCGTATCTCGATCACGAGCTCTCGATCGGATTGGGGTGGTGCTGCATCGACGAACCGAACATCGAGGCCGAAAGATGAGAGGTGGCTGGCCAGGGACCACGACGGTGAGCCGCTGACGTAGCCAGGTGACGTGCTGAGACTGAGCACATCCACCCTCGATCCGGTCAGCTCCACTTGCCCCTGCGTGAGGAGGGAGCCTTCGGCGGCATCAGCAACGAGGAGCTCGTCGGCCTCCACGTTGACGCGTTCGTTCGACTCCCGCCTCCGGGGGGTCAACTGGGTGCGGCGTTCCGCTGCAGCGACGAGAACTGAGGGCTCGAGGCTCCCGTCCGCGATGGCTTGGAAGATGGCCTCCGCAGCGGACTCGACGGCTCGCTCTTGGTCGGCCGAACCAAGGCAGACGATGTCGGCTCCGGCGAGCAGACTGGACACGACAGCATGCGAGAGTCCATCACCGTGCTGACCCGACATCGCACCCATGTCGATGGCATCGGTCACGACCACACCGGTGAACCCGAGTTCGCCGCGCAGGAGGTCGGTCGTGATCGCTGACGAGAGGCTCGCGGGAGCATCGGCATCGAGCGCTGTGACCAGTAGGTGACCCGTCATGAAAGCACCCACGTTGGCGCTGATGGCTGATCTGAACGGGTAGAGCTCACGCCGGTGCAGCAGATCGATGCTCGCGTGCACGGTGGGCATTGACTCGTGACTATCGACACGCGTGGCACCGTGGCCGGGGAAGTGCTTGGCCGTGGCTATGACGCCGGTCGACTGGACTCCGGTGATGAACGCGCCAACATGGCTTGCTGTCCTGTGCGCATCGCTGGAGAAGGAGCGCACGCCGATCGCTGGATTGGCTGGGCCGCCGTAGACATCGGCCATCGGCGCGAAGGTCCAGTCGACGCCCGTGGCGCGAAGCATGTCGCCGATGAGTCGCCCGGTCGCGCGCGTTACCTCAGGATCTGCGATCACGCCCAGAGCCGCCGGCGACAGGAAGGACGAGCCGGTGGCCGACTGCAGCCGCGTGACCTCGCCCCCCTCTTCATCGACAGCAATGAGCAGCCCGGGAGACATTGCGCGCAGGTCCCGAACCGTTGCCCGTGTTCGTTCCGGGCTCCCACTCGCGCCCTCAAACAAGCACACGGTGTGGACACCCCGGGCCAGGGCGCGAGCAACCCACGGTGCGAGCGGGTGAGTGGTGATGCCGGGTATGAGTGCGCCCCAGACCAGGGCGGAGTGGGCGGTGATCGCTAGCCCCCTTGATCCATGCACGCGTGATGCGCGGAGCACGGAGCCATGGGGGTCCTCTCCGAGATTCGTGAGGCGTCAGGCAACCCGAAGCATAGTGAGCGATCCACGAAGGCGCTGTCCGGTGAGCGTCAACATGACTAGGCTTTTGCGGGCACCATCGCGACGGAGTCATGGATCGAACCGATCCGGTTGGTGTGGCTCCGTCCATGACTCCTTGAGAACGGATGCCCGTGACCACTTCTGGACCACCGCCGGGGTACGGCCGACAACGTTCCAAGGTCATGGACGCGATCCTGGATGCCGTTGACGAGGCATCGCCTGAGGGGCGAGAGCCGTTCGTCTTTCGGGACGGGGCCCGGGCTCACGTGGACATCCCCCAGCAGGTTGACACTCTCCTACCCATCACGACGCCCAAGATCTGGATTGCCCTTGTCGGAGCCGTTGTCCTGCTCCTCGCCGGCGGGGTCTACCTGGCGGGTACCCCTCACGTGACAGCTGTGGCGTCGGAAGGCCGGGTGGTCGCCGCGTCGGGCGTGGTGAGCATTGAGAGCGCGGTCGCCATGAGCCTTGCGACAGTGATCGTGGGGGAGGGCGATGTCATTGGCCAGGGCGAGTCGCTGGCCTCAGGAGTCAGCGCCGATGGAGAGCCCGTCGAGCTGAGGTCCCCAAGCGACGGCACGGTCTGGCAGATCCTTGCTTCTCCCGGGCAGGCGGTCGCGGCAGGGGAGACACTCATGACCCTTCTCCCGACCGGCAGTAGCGGAACCATCCTGGTGCCGATTCAAGAGGAGGCTGCCCAAGGAATCCAGACAGGGATGAAGGCGAATCTGTCCGGAGCGGGAGTCGTGGCGCAGGGCGTGGTGACGGAGGTGTCGACAACCCCCCTGCCGGGCGTCCGCGCCGCCGAACTGACGGCTCTTGCACTCGACCCCCTCGCCACCTACGTGCTGGTGTCTGTCGCCACCAGCGAGGCGCTTCCCTCCGGCACTGAGGTCCAGGTTGAGATAGTCGAGTCCGATTCGACCCTGCTCCGCGAACTCGTGAACTTCGCATGACGGTGACCGAGATCGACCCGCCGGCACGCAGCCGCGTCAAAGTGCCCACGATCCGTCAGCTGGAACCCAACGAATGCGGTGCGGCGAGTTTGGGAATGCTTCTCGCCCATCACGGCCGGTTCGTGGGCATGGATGAACTGCGCGATGCATGCGGAGTATCACGCGACGGCATCAATGTCCGCGACATCATCACGGCAGCACACTCCTTCGGCCTGACAGGTGAGGTGATCACCTGCGATGCGGTGGACGTGAAGCGGCAGGCGTTTCCCCTGATCGTCAATTGGGGTTTCAACCATCTTGTTGTTGTGGAGGGCTGGTATCCGGGGGGTTGGTTCCTCAACGACCCCGCTCGTGGATCGCGCAAATGCCCCGAAGACGAGTTCGACAGTGCTTTCACGGGACTGGTCATCTCCCTGCAGCCAGGTGCCCGGTTTCAGATGGGTGGCAAGCGACCTAGCATCGTGAGCAGACTGCTGGCGTCGGCCGGGAATCTGGGTCCAGCCGTTGTCGCTGCCCTGATCGTGGGGCTGTTGCTGTTTGTCCCGACCTTCCTTGTTCCCGCGCTCATGACGATCTACGGCAACGGGCTCAACGGACTCAACGGCGTTGCGGCGGCCGCAGTGGTCACCGGTCTCGTCATCGCGCTCATGGTGCAAGTGTTGCTGCAGTCGGTTCAGGGTGTTCTCACCATTCGTCTCTCCACCCGAATCAATGTTCGGCTCGCTGCCACGGTGGTTGACCGCATCATTCGGCTCCCGGCCGCATTCCATGCCCAACGAGGCGCCGAATCCCTTACGCAGCGCGTCCAGGCCATTGAGTCCATGAGCGCCGACGTCTCCTCACTGGCACTGGGCATTGGTGCCGCGGTCTCCATCAGCGCCATTGCTGCGATTGTGCTCGTTGCCATCGACCCGTTAGTGGGCCTCACTGCACTGGTGATTGCCGCAGCCATGGCAGTGGCGACAGCTCGGTACCTGCGCAAGGCCAAAGATGATGCAGCAAGTGTGCTTGTCGAGACCATCGACGTCGGGACGCTCATGTCCTCGGCGCTGTCACAAATCGAAGTAGTCAAAGCATCCGGAGCGGAAGACGGCATCATCGCTCGCGGTGTCGCATCGATCAACAGGCAACTGGAGGCCGAGCAGCGAGTCGCCCTGCGCAGGCTGAGCGTTATCCCCATCAACATCTTCCTCGACGGCTTTGCCGTGATCGCGATCAGCGGGATTGCGCTGTTGCAGATTGCCAATGGACGGCTCGAGCCCGGATCCCTCCTGGCAGTCCTCGCGATTACGGGCATCATGATGGGGCCGATCGCGCACCTGACTGAACTGACAGCGCAGGCGCAGATGCTCCGCCCTGTGCTGGATCAGATCGACGGCATTCTCGATGCAGACCTCGAATCGGAATGGGATCAGGTCACGGATGACGCAGCCACTTCGTCGCCCAGTCCGGGCACCATCAACGGAGATGTGCAAGTCCGGGAAGTCTCGTTCGGATACAACAGACTGGCTGCACCGATCATCACAGACATCGACTTGCACATGGACCCTGGCAGTCGTATCGCGCTGGTCGGCCCATCTGGATGCGGCAAATCAACCATCTCGCGCCTCGTCGTCGGTCTGTTCCGTCCGTGGAGCGGAGAGATCCTCGTTGACGGCCTCCCTCGATGGCGGCACGCACCGGTGGTGCTCACTGATTGCATTGCGCTCGTCGATCAGGACTCGACGATCTTCGCTGGCACCATCCGGGAGAACATCACTCTGTGGGACCCGAACATCCACGACCACGACATTCAGCGAGCCCTAGAGGATGCGCAGCTCGCTCGCGACGTGGCAGCGCGAGCCGGTGGGCTGGACGCAATTCTCACGGAGGGCGGAGCCAACCTCTCCGGCGGACAACGGCAGCGCATCGAGATCGCCAGGGCTCTGGTCCGCAATCCCCGCATTCTGGTCCTTGACGAGGCGACAAGCGCACTGGACTCGCCCACGGAAGACCTGATCTCACAGGCCATTCGCCGACGCGGGACCACGTGCCTCGTGATCGCTCATCGCCTGTCCACCATTCGAGACAGTGACGAGATTGTGGTGCTGGATCAGGGCCGAGTGGTCGAGCGTGGGACGCACAGTGCGTTGATGGGCATGTCGGGTGCGTACGCAGCACTGGTGAATCTCGCATGAGCGTGACACCGCACCCACATGGCCGCGAGTTGACGGGAGACGCGGCCATCTACCCGGCTGCCGGAAGCGTGATCGAGGTTCTTACGGGCGAGGGACTGGTGTTCGTCGAGTTGCCTGCCGGTCGGAGACTTCCGTTGACGAGTCGCCGGAGCGGGGAGGTCATCGTCGGTTGCCATCCCACTGCGTCGGGGGCACGTCTACTCGTGACAGGGCAGGTCGGCACCACGATCACGGAATCCAGCGTCGACCACGTATTGGCGAGCAGGGCAGAACAACTTGACGAGTGGGTGCATGCGCTCGGCGAGGCCGCTAGAGGTGGACGTTGGGCTACGAAGGTGGTTGCGCCGGATTCCGGTGGTTCCCTCAAGCTTGCTCCTGGGGAAGCCGTCGTGCCCTCGCCAGACGCTGTCCCGGTTGCCGATCGATCCATCCTCGGGTGGCTGAAGGTGACCTCGGGCGAGGCCTGGTTCTGCGGTCGGCGCTCGGCAAGGATTGACGAGCGTGATGTGGCCGTGGCGATTCCGCGGGGCGTCTGGTTGACCAGCGGGTTGCGCTGCCAGATTGCCCACGCCGAGCGACCGGGCGATGTTGATGGGTGGATCCGCGCCTTGGACTTCGTCGGTCGATTGACCGCCGAGGCCGTGTGCGCCGTCGATGAGGCTGCGGATGCTGAGGCCCTCGCGAGGCGCTCCGTTGCCGAGGAAGAGGCTGTCGCGTATGCCATGGAGGGTGTGGATCTGCTTGTCGGTGCAGCCACCGGTTCGATCACCCGTGCTCGGGCCCTGTCAGATGATGGTTCGGCCGCTCTGTTGGCCGCTTTTCTGACCATAGAGAACGCTGGCCTCAGCCTGGACGAGAGTGCACGGGAACGAGCACAGTTTCAGGTGAGAACTGGTCGTGATCCGTTTACTGCTGCGGCTGCGTCTGCCGGACTCCGTGCCCGAGCGGTTGACCTATCCCCAGGATGGTGGAGGCAGGAGGGACCGCCGCTGGTTGCTGCTTCTCGTGACGGCAGCTTCTTCTGCTTGAACTGGACAGGGCGCACCTGGACGATCAACGATCCGCGACATCCGGAGGTGGCCTTCACCGACACCGACGAGGTCCGCGCGCGCCTCCAGCAAGCGTGGGAGTTCGTGCCAGTGCTGTCACCCGTTCCGCTAGGTCTCGGTGACCTCAGGCGGTTGGCGCTCAGACGATCCGGTGGCGACCTGCTCGTCATCGGCCTGCTGTCCATCGGGCTCGCACTGCTCGCGTTCTTCACGCCCTTCATCCTGGGCAAGGTTGCCGGTGCGCTGAATCAGATAGACACACAGGAGGTCGTTGCGGCTCTGGCCGTCCTCACGCTCCTGCTCCTCGTGAGCGTTGCATGGCGGTACGTCCGCAGTGTTGCGCTCGTTCGCATTCGAACGCGTGGCAGCACTCTGGCCGGCGGGGCCATGTGGGATCGCCTGGTGCGTCTTCGGGCCACCTGGCACGGCCAGTACTCCTTGGGTGACCGCATGACCAAGTCCACGGCCGTTTCGACCGCCTCGGCCATGGTGCCGAATTACGTCATCGTTGATGTCCTCGACTCCGTTACCGTCATTGGCAGCCTGGCGGCGGTCGCCACCACCAGTGCTTCCTTACTAGGCGCTGTAACGCTCATGTTGGCGATACAGCTTGCCGTCAACGTTTGGCTTACCCGCGAGACCGCCCGACGCACGGTGACGCGCCTGTCAGCGAGTGCAGACTCGCAGGGTCGACTCCTGGAGACTCTGCGTGCGGTAGACCAGTTGAAGGTGTACGGCGCCGAGTCACGCGCATTCAAGCGCTGGGCGGTCCCACAGGCGACACTCACGCGCACTGATCTCGCGGTGCGCCGCATCGCGATGGTGCAAGCGCTGGCCATCAGTGCCTGGCCAGTTCTCGGCCTGATCGTGCTCGTTGGGGTCTCGGAACTGTCAGGCGCGACCTTTGGTGACTTTGTCACCGCTCAGGCCGCCCTGGCCATCGCGGGAACGGCGCTGGGGGCGACCGCCCTGTCCACGAGCTCCCTGATGAATGGGCGGGCCGTTCTGGGCACCCTCAAGCCGGTGCTTGCTGCTATCCCGGAAGGCGACGCCCAGGGCGTGGATCTTGGAGTCCTGAATGGTGACATCACCTTCACGGACGTCACGTTCAGGTACGCGCCGGGGTCGAAGCCGGTTGTGGATGGGATCTCCTTCACGATAGGCGCCGGCGAACAAGTCGCGATTGTCGGGCCGTCAGGGTGTGGGAAGACGACGTTGCTGCGGATCATGCTCGGGCTCGAGGATCCTGAGTCCGGTGCGGTGACGATCGACGGGCGGGACCTGGCCGTTCTGGATCGCCCTTCCTTCCGCCGTCAGGTGGGCTCGGTGCTCCAGTCATCCAGTTTGCTGCCGGGATCCATCCGCTACAACGTCGACATGGGCCGAGGGCTGTCGAACCCGGCAATTTGGCAGGCCCTGGAGTTGGCGTCGGTGGCCGACGACATCCAAGCCATGGGTCTGGGGCTCGATACGGTCGTGGCGGATGGGAGCGGCGCGGTCTCCGGTGGCCAGCGCCAGCGGATTCTTCTCGCTCGAGCACTGGCCAGCAATCCGCGCATGCTGATTCTGGACGAGGCAACAAGTGCTCAGGACAATGTCACTCAGGCGCTGATCAGCGATCAGATGGACCGTCTTCGGCTGACGCGGGTCGTCATCGCGCACCGACTGTCAACGATCCAAGGCGCCGATCGGATCATGGTGATCGCCGATGGAAGGGTGGCCCAGCAGGGGACGTACCAGGAGCTACTCGGTCAACCCGGCCACTTCGCCGATCTGGTTCGACGTCAGGTCGTCTGAGCCGCCGCTCTCACCTTTCGGAGGGGGGCGTAGTGACATCGCCGTCCAGGAAGGCATCAAGCCAGGCCGCCAGCATGATGAGCAGGAACAGGCGTCGTGATGCATCGATCCGTCCCTGTGCGTGCTTGGCGGCGAGTTCCTCGATGAAGGCCATGTCCATCACCTGAGCCAGGTGGGTGCTCCGCCGAATCGGAGCCAGCATGGCATCCGGGTTCCGCGTGATCCATTCGCGCAAGGGGGTCGGGAAACCGAGTTTCTGCCGCAGTTCGGTCGATTCCGGCAACGTGCCGCGAAAAGCGCGGCGCAGCATCCACTTCGTGGTTCCGTCTCGGTACTTGAGCGAGTCGGGGATCCGGGCACTCAGACGGGCCACGTCGGTATCGAGGTATGGGACGCGCAACTCCAGTGAGTGGGCCATTGACATGCGATCGGCTGTTGCGAGGATGTCGCCCCCCAGCCAGTAGTTGATATCGATCAACTGCATTCGACGTGACTCGGATAGGTCGTCGAATCCGCGAGTGGTGTCGGCAAGCGTTGAACCGGGGCGGAAGTGGTGCGTGACGGTCTCCGCCCGCAGGAGCCTGCGGACTTCGTCCGGCGAGAACGTGCCGTAGCCGCCGCCGAAATAGCGATCGTTGAGGTCGGTTGATGCCCGCCGGAGGTAGTTGCGACCCCGATAGTTGATCCGAGACTTCGCCAGCCACGCGGCCGCGGCCCGCACAGGTCGTGGCAATCGTCGAATGTGATGGAGGTCGAACGGTTCACGGTACTTCCGGTAGCCGCCGAAGAGCTCGTCAGCACCTTCTCCGGAGAGGATGACGGAAACATGCTGCCGGGCCGATTGGGACACGAAGTAGATGCCGACGGCGGAGGGATTCGCGACGGGCTCGTCGTAGTACCAAGCGATATCGGGAAGCGCGTCAAGGAAGTCGCTCTCCGAGATCGTGATCTCGTGGTGGTCGGTGCCGAGCCGTTCCGCCACCTCACGTGCCTCGCTGAACTCGTTGAGCCCGTCGTAGCCAAGTGTGAAGGTCTTCAGAGGCGCAAGGCCTGCGGCCTTCAAGCGCTCCTGAGCAAGAGTGACGAGGATGGCGCTGTCGACACCGCCGCTGAGGAAGGCGCCGACTGGTACGTCACTGATCAGTTCATGGTCAACGGAGTCCTGCATTGTGCAGCGGATCTGCTCCGAGAGGGTGGCCTCATCCTCACGCGTGGTGTCGTCGAAGTCATATGACCAGTAGCGGTGGACGTCGACGTGCCCCGAGCCAAGGTCGACGGTGGCGAAGGAGCCGGGCGGCAGTCGGTGGATGCCGCTGATGAGCGATTCCGATAGCGGGTTGTACTGCAGTGACAGGTAGTTCACCAGGGCATCACGGTTGAGCGATCGTGGACACTGCGGATCGGCGAGCAGCGACTTGATCTCCGACGCGAAGGAGACGAGCGATCCGATGGAATCGAGGCG
>CAIVQM010000112.1 GCA_903908025.1 uncultured bacterium | reverse complement strand
GGGGGTGTCGGGCGTGCCCTCGTAGACGACCTGCGTCACGCGGTTGGCCAGCGGCCCGTAGACGATGTACGAGTGGCCCGTGACCCATCCGATGTCCGCCGTGCACCAGTACACATCCGTGTCGGGCTTGAGGTCGAACACATTGCGGTGTGTGTAGCTTGCCTGTGTGAGGTAGCCGCCCGTTGTGTGGAGGATGCCCTTCGGCGCGCCGGTGGTGCCCGACGTGTAGAGGATGAACAGTGGATGCTCGGCGTCGAATGCCTCGGGTGGTTGCGTCTCGGGCTGGCGATCGACGATGTCGTGCCACCACACGTCACGGCCCTCGGCCCACGTGACATCGCCACCGGTGCGCTTGACGACGAGGACGTTGGTGACGGACGGGGCGTCCGCGACGGCCTCGTCGACCGCGGGCTTGAGCGCCATGGTCGATCCGCGTCGGTTCTGGCCGTCGGCGGTGATGACGAGCTTCGCCTGGGCATCGTCGATGCGGCTGCGCAGGGCCTCGGCCGAGAAGCCGGCGAAGATGACGGAGTGCGGTGCACCGATGCGCGCACAGGCGAGCATGGCGACGATCGCCTCGGGGATCATCGGCAGGTAGATCGCGACGCGGTCACCGGTCTGGACGCCGAGTTCGGTCAGCGCGTTGGCCGCCTTCGAGACGTCGACCATGAGCTGGGCATACGTGATGTCGCGACGGTCGCCGGGCTCCCCTTCGAAGCGGATTGCCACCTGGTCGCCGTAGCCGTCCTCGACGTGGCGGTCGACGCAGTTGTAGGCCACGTTGAGCTTGCCATCGGCGAACCAGCGGGCGAACGGCGCATCGGACCAGTCAAGGACCTCGGTGAAAGGCGTCTCCCACGAGAGGTGCCGGGCCTGCTCAGCCCAGAAGGCCAGCCGATCGGCCGCTGCGTCGTCGTACATCGCTGCGGTGGCGTTTGCCTGTGCGGCGAACTCGGGAGTGGGCGGGAAGTGCCGGTCCTCGTGGCTGAGGTTCTCGATGGCTTCGTGGGTCTCGGGTTCGTTGGTCACGGGCGTAGTGAATCAGAGGCACGGGTTAGATGGGGGCGTGTTGGATTCTCGGGTTGACCCGCTGGCCGTGCTGGCGAGGGACGAAACGGTTGCCGCCGCGCTCCTTGCCGCCCGCGAGGAGGTCGATGCCCTGCTGTGGCGCCGGGACGTTCGAGGCTCGGCGGCCGAGGTTGCGTCCGCCTCGATCCAGCGCGGAGCCCGAGACTCGGCGGCCATCGATGGTGCCGATGTGGCTGTGCCGGACGACTCCCCGATGGGTCGCGTCCTCGAGGCTGCCCTGCGGCTCACGGCAGCGGTGCCGACGCAGGTCGATGTGTTCGCGACCGCCCCGTTGCAGGCGCTGGCACACCTGCACGCCCTGACGGCACACGGCTTCTGCCCGGCCGATGAGCTCGGCCGACCGCGGCAGGGTGATGTCGCCGACGACCCCCTCAACCTCGGCATGTTGGTGCCTGCCGGTGCGGCTGCCGATCGGCTGGCCGGCCTAGCCGGGATGCTGACGACGCCAACCCAGGCGCCGGCGCTTCTCGTGGCCGCCATTGCGCATGCGGAGTTGGCCATCGTCCGTCCGTTCGCTTGGGGGTCGGGACTGCTGGCCCGCGCATCGACGCGTCTGGTGCTGGCCGCGCGCGGCGTTGATCCGTCGCTCTTCAGCATCCCCGAGCACGGCATGCTCGAGCTCGGTCGGCCCGCCTACGTCAAGGCGCTGCGTGGCTACGCGACCGGCAGCCCGGCGGGGGTGTCGGAGTTCATCGTCTGGCAGGCCACCGCCGTCGCGATGGGCGCGAAGGCCGTCGTCGTCCCGTCCTGATCCCCACTGGGCGGCGGATGGGCGGGACTCCGACCATCGGGACCGGCACAATGTCCGCATGCCAAGTCGCGCGGGGGGCGTGGGGCGTGCTTTCTGGCCTTTCGTGCCGGTCGCGCTCGCGTTGTTCTGCATTCAGTTGGACTTCTTCTCACTGGGCCTTGCCCTGCCGGTCATCGCCAGGGACATGGGCAGCACGACCACAAACCTTCAGTGGGTGCTGAGCGGCTACATGTTGGCACTGGGTTCCCTGATGATCCCGGCGAGTCGGATGGCCGACCTCGTCGGCCGCAAGAAGGTCCTGCTCAGCGGCGTTGCGGTGTTCGCGGTCGCCTCACTGCTGTGCGGCCTGTCGCAGTCAGCATCCATGCTGGTCGCGATGCGGGTCCTGCAGGGAGTGGGCGGGGCCATGATCCTTCCCGTGTCGTTGGCACTGGTCACGAATGCGACTGACGCGGCTGTGCGCCCGCGCGTGCTGGGAATGCTGTTCGGCATCGCCAACATCGGCACGGCGGTCGGGCCGCTTGTCGGCGGCGGACTGGCTGCGACGGCTGGCTGGCGATGGGTCTTCTTCGTCAACGTCCCGATCGCCGTGGTCGCCTTCGTGATGGGCGCGCGGACGCTGACGGACAGCCGTGACCCGGCCGGTCACACGGTTCGCGAAGTCGACTGGATCGGGCTCGCGCTCGTCATCGTCGCCGTCGCGACGCTGAGCCTGGGCATTGACGGCATCTCCGCTTACGGGCTCGTGGCTGCCGTGACGCTCGGCGGCCTGGCGCTAGCGATTCTCGCGACCGGGCTCTTCGTCCTGCAAGAACGACGAGCCACGTGGCCGCTGATCAGCAGACGACTCGGCTCGATGCGCTCGTTCTGGGTGTTGCTTGGGGGCGGCACGTTCGCCAACGCCGGGTACGCAGTACTGATTGTCGTGGTCATCATTCAGCTACAGCAGGTGCGCGGGTACTCGTCGGCCGTGGCTGGCCTGGTCTTCGTGGCGCCGGCGCTCGCCACGGCCGCATGCGGACCCATTTCGGGTCGCTTGGCAGGCAAAGTACCGGCGTCCCAGGTGATGGCCGTCAGTATCGTGCTGGGCGGAGTCGGCATGGTGGTGCAGGCGATGGCGGAATCGCTCGCCGTCGACATTGCGGGCTTGACCCTTACCGGCCTGGCCTTCGGGATGGGTTACACGTTCACCAACATCGCCACGCAAAGCGTGCTGCCCGAGTCGCTGGCCAGCGAGGCGTCTGGAGTGGTGCTCACCACGATCGTCGCGCTCGGTGGTATCGCCGTCGTGATCGGCGCGATGGGTCTGGAGCTGTTCGGGGGCGACACGAACATGGCTGCCGCGACGACATCGATGCTTCTGTGGACCGGAGTCGTCGCGATCGTGGTCGGCGCGATCTTTGGCTTCGTGACCCGACGGATGACGCCGATCGAGGCCTCGGTCGCCTGAGCCACCCGTGGGGCGGTGCCGGACTAGGCGTGGGGGCGGATGACGCGGGTGCCGACGGGTGACGCCCGCTAATGGCGATCAGCGCATTGGGCGCCTCGTCCAGCGAGATGACGTCGGTCACCAGGAGTCCAGCCTTCAGCGTCCCGGCCGCGACGAGGTCGAGCATGGGCTTGTAGCCGTGCGCGGCCACCCGTGCCAGTCGCTCCTGCACACCCCCGTGGCCTCGACGCGGATGACGGCACCGTCGTCATCGGCAACCGGCTCGGGTACCTGACGCACCTCCGGCGTGCCGCCGAACTGGGGGAAGACGACCGCGCGCATCTGCTAGGCGCGGGCGCCTCGACGGCGGGCGTACCAGGTGATGCCCAGGGCGACGGCGCCGATCGCGACCCCGGCCCCGGCAGCCACGGCCTGCCGCTTGGTCGTCTGCTCGCGCATGGCGACCGGCTTGGCGAAATCGCGGATCGGCCAGCCACGTTCGCCGGCGAGTTTGCGGAGTTCGGTGTCGGGGTTGACGGCCACGGGATGGCCGACCACCTCAAGCATCGGTGCGTCGGTGTGCGAGTCGCTGTAGGCGTAGGACGCCGAGAGGTCGTAGCCGCGCTCATCGGCCAGGCTCCGCATCGCCTCGGCCTTGTTGGGCCCGTACGCGTAGAAGATGATCTCGCCGGTGTATTCGCCGTCCTCGATGGCGACCTGCGTACCGATGGCGAGGTCGGCGCCCAGCCGCGCCCCGATCGGCTCGACGATGTCGGTGCCGGACGACGAGATGATGATGACGTCGTGGCCCGCCGCCTTGTGCTCGGCAATCAGCTGCACAGCCTCCTCGTAGACCATCGGGTCGACGATGTCGTCGAGGGTCTCGCCGACGATCTGCTGCACCTTGTCGGCATCCCACCCGGTGACGAGCTTCGACATGTACTCGCGCATCGTCTCCATCTGATCGTGGTCGGCGCCCGATGCCAGGTAGACGAACTGGGCATACGCGCTGCGGATCACATCGGTGCGCCCGATCAGGCCCTCCTTGTAGAACGGACGCGCGAAGGCGAACGAGCTGGACTTGGCGAGGATCGTCTTGTCGAGGTCGAAGAAGGCGGCGGCCTTGGGGCCGCCAGCGACTATGGGTGCTGCGCTCTCCGTCATGCGTGCACGGTACTGCGTGGGACCGACCCACAGGAGCGACGACAGCGTGTCAGTCGTCCACAGGCCGCCGATGCCCATGGCCGGCGAGCCGTTCCGAGACGACCCTCTCCCTAACGAGAGGGGCAGGGCATGAGTGGAGCACGACCGCTGCTGGTGAGCAATGATTCGGAGCTGATCGACGACGTGCTGCGGCTCGCAGCGGCCAATGGCGTCGATGTGCACCTGTCGACGGATGCCGAGGGCGCACGGAGCCGCTGGCAGCTCGCGCCGCTGGTGCTGATCGGGGGCGATGCGGCGGCAGCTGTCTCAAGTGCCGCCATGAGTAGGCGCCGCGACGTCGTGCTGATCAGTCGCGCGCCGACACCGGAGGACTGGCAGCGGGCCGTGTTGCTGGGCGCTGAGCACGTGGTCTCCCTGCCCGAGGGCGAGCGCTGGTTGATCGATCGACTGGCCGACAGCGGCGAGGGAACGCCGCGCGACGCCAAGGTCGTGGCGGTGGTCGGCTGCGGTGGAGGTGCGGGCGCCTCCACTTTCGCCGCGACCCTCGCCATGGCCGCTGCCTCGCGCTCCTCGCGGGTCTTGCTCGTCGACGGTGATCCCCTTGGTGGTGGGCTCGACGTCCTGCTGGGCATCGAGGACGCGGCAGGCATTCGCTGGCCGGATCTCGCCGAGACGCGCGGCCGGTTGGGCACGGCTGCTCTGCACCAGTCCCTGCCGCACGTCAGCGGGGTGTCCGTCCTCTCGGCGGGCCGGATCGGTCCGGCAACCATCGACATCGATGTCCTCGCAGCCGTGCTCGACGCGGGAGTGCGGGGCTACGACCTCGTCGTGGTGGATGTTCCGCGGAGATTCGACGCAGCTACGGAACTCGCGCTGGCGCGCGCCGACCAGACGATCATCGTCACGCCCACCCGGGTCCGCGCGACCGCTGCCGCGGCCCGCCTGGCCGCGGAACTCGCACCTCGGTGCTCCAGCCTCGGGGTCGTGGTCCGCAGCGAGTCCGGCGGGGTGCACGACGACTCGGTCACGATGGCACTTGGTATCCCGGTCATCGGTCGGGTGCCGTCAGTGAAGGCGGTCCCGTCCCGGGCCGACGAAGGTGAGCCGCCATCACTGCGCGATGGCTACGGCCGGGCGTGCATCGAGGCACTTGCGGCAATCATGTCGCCGAGGGGCCGGGCAGCATGAACACGAACCTGCTCGAACGAGTTCGCACCCGTCTGGTCGAGCACGACAGCGACGCCACGCCCGCGCGTGTCGCTGCAGCGTTGCGTGCGGAGGGGCTTGTTCTTGGTGACGCGGCCGTCCTTGACCTCGTGCGCTCCCTCCGGCAGGAGCTTGTCGGTGCGGGCCCGCTCGAACCCCTCCTCCATCTGCCAGGCACGACCGACGTGATCGTCAATGGGCCATCGGCCGTGTGGATCGATCGCGGTGCCGGTCTCGAGCGGACCGACGTCACCTTCGCGTGCGAGGCCGACGTCCGCAGGCTCGCGCAGCGGCTTGCCGGCAGCGCCGGTCGTCGACTCGACGATGCCGCTCCGTTCGTTGATGCGCGACTGCCGAATGGCGCCCGTCTGCATTGCGCTGTGCCACCCATTGCGGTTGAAGGCACGCTCATCTCGCTTCGCATTCCCAACCGTGCTGCGTTCACCCTCGATGACCTTGTCGCTCGCGGCAGCATGGATGACGCCGCCGCCGATGTGCTGCGCGACATGATGCGCGCCCGCCTGGCGATCCTCATCAGCGGTGGGACGGGCAGCGGCAAGACGACCGTGCTGTCGACCTTGCTCGGGCTGGTGCCACCCACCGAGCGCATTGTGATCGTCGAGGACTCGACGGAACTCGCACCCGACCATCCGCACACCGTCCGCATGCAGGCGCGTATGCCGAACGTCGAGGGCTCCGGCACCGTCACTCTGCGCGATCTCGTTCGGCAGGCGCTGCGCATGCGGCCGGATCGGCTCGTGCTCGGTGAGGTTCGCGGTGTCGAGGTAGTGGACTTGCTCGCCGCGATGAACACCGGGCACGAGGGTGGCATGGGCACGGTGCACGCCAACTCGGCTGCCGACGTGCCAGCGCGCCTCGAGGCACTGGGCCTGATGGCCGGCCTCGATCGACTTGCCGTGCATGCCCTGGTCGCTGCCGCTGTCGACGCGATCGTCCATCTGGGACGGGACGACGCGGGCCGAAGGATCGTCAGTGGCATCCACATCCTCGTGCGTGACGACTCGGGACTCGTGCGTGCGGTGCCCGCCTTGGCACGCCAAGGTGGCTGCCTGTCGGCTGCGGAGGCGATGCCACAACTGGCTACCCGGCTCATGCGCGGCTGAGCCATGCTCACCTCCTTCGCCACCCTGATCGGTGTCGTTGGCCTCGTTGGCCTCGGCGCGTGGTTATGGCCCGTCCCGCGGATGGACCAGCGCGCCGCTGGCGTCGTGCGCCCTGGTGTAACCACCAAGCCCGCGCTGTCCGACCAGATCGTCGCGATGCGTGATCACGCGATTGCACGGCTGGGGTTCGGACCGGCGGCGCGGCGACGCCGCTCCCGCGAACGGCTGCGCGTCATCCAGGCGCTGGGTGCCCTGTCGGCCGAGCTTGAGTCTGGGCAGCCGCCCGGTCCGGCCATGCGCCGCGCTGGCGGTGACCCGTCGGTGTGGCCGACCGCGCTCGGTGCGCTGCAGATGGATGGTGACGTGGTGTCGGCGCTGGCCACTGACGCGGTGCGACATCCCGTGCTCGCCCAACTCGCAGCCTGCTGGCAGGTGGGGGCTGACTCAGGTTCCGGTCTCGCCGCGGCCGTGGGTCGCCTCGCCGCCACCGCCCGGGCAGCGGAGGACGTCCGCGTCGACCTCGA
This sequence comes from uncultured bacterium, assembly GCA_903908025.1. Lineage (GTDB taxonomy): Bacteria > Actinomycetota > Actinomycetes > S36-B12 > S36-B12 > UBA10649. The sequence continues at coordinate 3,941 of CAIVQM010000112.1, read as the reverse complement.
GGGCCAGCTCGCGGGGCCGCGCGCCAGTGCGCGGCTGCTCGCGGGCCTGCCCTTCGTGGGCATCGCGTTCGGCATGATGCTCGGCTCTGATCCACTCGCGTGGCTGCTCACCTCTCTACCCGGCCGCGCGTGTCTGTTCCTCGGCCTGGCCCTGACGGCAGTGGGCACCTGGTGGACGGGGCGCATCGCGGAGCGCGTGGAGCGGCTGCTGTGACGATCGTGGTTGCGGTGCTCGCCGCAGTGGCCACGTGGTTGGCCCTCGCGCCGACTCCCGAACCGCGGATCGTTCGGCTGATCACTCCGGGGGGCACGACGGGCCGGGCAGCAGGCGAGGCCAGTCGTGTTCCCACACTGGTGGCGTCGTTGCTCGCAGCCGTGGGCATCTGGCTCTTTGTGGGCGGAGTCACGGGTGTCGTGCTCGCCGTTGCCTGCGCTATCGCGGTGCCCCGCCTCACGCGCAACCTGGAGTCGCGGGCGGCGCGCACATTGCGCGAGCAACTCGAGCGGCAGACACCCCTGACGGCCGATCTGATCGCCGCCACGATGGCATCGGGGGCGACGATGCGGACGGCGTTGGCGGCAGTGAGTGCGGCCGTCGGCGAGCCGACGGTCAGCGCACTGCGCCCCGTACTCGCAGCGATGGAACTCGGAGCCGATCCGCTCAGTGCATGGCAGTCGCTGCCTGCGTCCTCCCCCCTGTGCCCGATCCGCGACGCGGTCGTCCGCTCGGCCGAGACGGGTGCCCCGCTGACGAACGTGCTGAGCCGGATCGCCGACGACATGCGACGCGAGCGACAGGTGCACGTCGAGGTCGCGGCACGTGCTGCCGGGGTGCGCGCGGTGGCGCCGTTGGCTGCCTGCTTCCTGCCCGCATTCGTCCTGATGGGCGTGGTGCCTGTGGTCGCCTCGCTCGCCGGTGACCTGCTGACGTGACGTCGTCATCCACAGCCCACTCCGGCCAGCTGGCAGTCGCCCCCAGCGCAGGACAACCCCCGGTCGATGGCGTCCCCGAAGCAGGAATGTGGACCTCACGACGGCCGCACCCGGCGGCCGCGGAGGGGGAGAACATGCACAAGGTTGTCGCACGATTCATCAAGGAAGATGACGGGATGTCGACGGCGGAGTACGCCGTGGGCACCGTTGCCGCCGCCGGCCTCGGCGGGGTACTGATCAAGCTGCTGACGAGTCCGGAGGTCCGAGACCTCATCTGGAACGTGCTCTCCAACGCGTTCAAGTCGCTGTTCGGGTAGATGACTGGCATCACGCGCTGCCGTCCGACGGCTGGTGTGCTGGGGCGCTTCCGTGCCCCAGCACGCCGCCGTGGGGCGGCAGCGGATCAGGGGATGGTCCTTCTCGAGACCGCGCTCGCGATCCCGCTGCTCGCAGCGGTCGCCGTTGCGCTCGCCTGGGGAATCTCACTCGGCGCGACGTCGATGGCCCTGGGCGATGCGGCACGGCTGGCGGCGCGCGAGATCGCTCGCGGCGAGGACGTACCTGCGGCCCTGGAGGCGGCGCAGGCACAAGCCCCAGGTGCTGACCTGCAGGTGGAGGAGGCTGACGGGTCTGTGGTTGTGGTTGCGGTGCAGGAGGTTTCGGCACCGGGACCGCTCCTGGGCGGGCTGGGCGTGACGCTCAGTCAGCGGGTGGCAGTTCCGCGGGAGTGGACATGAACGGTCGCGAGGGGCGCGACGAGAGGGGTGCCGCGATCGTGTGGGCATTGGCGCTTGTCTGGGTGCTGCTGCTCGTCGGCTTCGCGGCGGCGGGTGTCACAGCGCAGACCATCGCCCGGCAGCGCGCGGCCACGGCCGCCGACATCGCAGCCTTGGCCGGTGCTCAGGGACTTGGCGATCCGTGTGTGTTCGCCGAGCGGTCGGCCCGCGCGAACGGGATGGCTCTGGCGTCATGCACGATCGAAGGCTCGGACGTCACCGTGGAGGTCACGGCACCACCCCCCGCTGTCGTGGGCCGCCTGCTGGCCGTCCTGGGCCGTGATGCTCCACCCGTCAGTGCGACGGCGCGTGCGGGACCGCCATCGACATGAGCACGGTGTCGAGCAGCACCACGGCGAGCCCCTTGTCGAGGGGGTTGTTGCCGTTGCCGCACTTCGGCGATTGGACACACGACGGGCAGCCCGTCTCGCACGCGCACTCTGCGATCGCTTCGCGGGTTGCTGACAGCCACTGCTCGGCGATGCGGAAGCCGTGCTCCGCGAAGCCCGCGCCACCGGGGTAGCCGTCGTAGACGAAGACGGTCGGCTGTCCCGTGTCGGCATGCAATGCGGTCGAGACCCCGCCGAGGTCCCAGCGGTCACATGTCGCGAACAGCGGCAGCAGTCCGATCGAGGCATGCTCGGCGGCGTGCGCTGCTCCGGGAATGTCGGCGAGCGGGATGCCAGCCGCCTCAACCATCGACTCCGGCAACGTCCACCACACGGCATGGGTCCGCAATTCCTGCACCGGCAGATCGAGCAGTTCCTCGCCAAGTGACTCGCCGTTCGGTCGTCGACGCTGGAACGACACGACCTGCGTGCTGACGTCCACGGAGCCGCGGCACAGCAGTCCGCCGTACATCGACTCGTCGACGTCGACGATGCGAATGTCGCTGACGGAACGTGACAGTGTCGAGTAGTCGACGTCCTGTTCGACCACCGTCGCGACGGCATCGTCGAGATCGAGAAGCGTCACCACATGCGTCACACCCTGATGCACGTAGACCGCACCTCGGTGCACCGTGGCGGGGGCCGACGCTCGGTCGACCGTGCCGAGCAGACGGCCGGTGCCGTCCTCGACCACGCGGATCGGAGCACCGCCGCTGCCGCGTAGGTCCGTCAGATCGGATGCACGCTCGCGACGAGTCCAGAACCAGCCACCGGGGCGCTTGCGGAGCATGCCCAGATCGACCAGTTCGTCGACAATGCCGTGCGCGGTCGGCCCGAACCACTCTGCAAGGTCCGACTCGGCGAGCGGTACCTCGGCAGCCGCAGCGCACAGATGCGGTGCGAGCACGTAGCGGTTGGCTGGGTCGAAGACGCTGGCCTCGACATCGCGGTCGATGACGATGGCGGGGTGGTGGACGAGATAGGAATCGAGCGGGTCGTCGCGGGCGACGAAGATGGCGAGCGCGGGCGCATCGGCCCGGCCGGCCCGACCGAACTGCTGCCAGAGGCTCGCGCGCGTGCCGGGCCATCCTGCCGTGATGACGACATCGAGTCCGCTGACGTCGATGCCCATCTCGAGTGCATTCGTGGTCGCCAGCGCGCGGATGCTGCCATCACGCAGACCGGCCTCCAGTTCGCGTCTCTCCTCCGGTAGGAACCCGCCGCGGTATGCGGCGACGCCGTGGGCGAGGGCCGGATCGACATCGGTGAGCAGATCGCGTGCCATGAGTGCGGTGGTCTCGACTCCGCGTCGACTGCGGATGAAGGCGAGTGTCTGCCGACCCTCGACGACGCAGTCAGCGAGCAGATCGGCGGTCTCCGCCAGGGCGGAGCGACGGACCGGATCACGATCATCGGGTGGGGCCTCCAGTACTGGTGGTTCCCAGAACGCAACCGTCATCCCCGGGCGGGGGGAGGTGTCGTCGGTGACGGCGAGGGCGGGTGCACCGATCAGGCGCGAGGTCGCCTCCGCCGGATTGGCGATGGTCGCGGATGCGGTGAAGACGACGGGGTCGGAGCCGTAGTGCGCGCACACGCGTCGCAGGCGTCGGACAACAGCGGATACGTGTGCGCCGAGAACGCCGCGGTAGGCATGGGCCTCGTCGATCACGATGACGTCGAGGCGACGCAGGAACGAGGACCACGAGCTGTGTCCGGGGAGCAGCGAGTGATGGAGCAGATCGGGGTTGGTGAGGACGTAGTTGGCATGCTGACGCACCCACGTGCGTTCGTCGGACGGTGTGTCGCCGTCGTACGTGGCAGCTCGCAGCCACGGCAGGTGCAG
>CAIVQM010000111.1 GCA_903908025.1 uncultured bacterium | reverse complement strand
CGAGGACGTCGAGATCCTCCTCGGGCAGCGTCGACTCGCTCCAGATGTTCCCCAACTCGAAGCTGGCCTCGTTATTGCCCGAGTACTCGTAGTCGATCAGCCAGAGCCGGTCGCCATCGTCGATCACGTTGGCAGCGAGCAGGTCGTTGTTGCACGGCACCTTCGGTTCGGGATGCACGGCCAAGGCCGTCCGGATCCGCTCTGCCTGCGAGGCGAACTCCAGATAGCGCGGCGGCAGCCGGTAGCCGCGCTCGGTGACGAGGGCGAGATAACGCGCCTGAATGTCGAACATGTCGAACGAGTTCACGAACGCCGGGCCGCTGTGCAGCGTCCGGCAGACCTCGGCGATCCGCGGCAGGTTCGCCGGCGAGCCGACATCGTCCTCGTTGAACGTCCGGCCCTCGATCCACTTGACGATCAGGACGCCTTCACCGGGCAGGTAGCCCGTGACCGATGGAGCCGCACCGGAGATGGCCGCAGCCATGGAGTTGCGGTACTCGTTCTCGCGGTCGATCGCGAGGTCGGATGACTCCGGATCCGAGAGGCGCACGACATGATCGCCCGCCGGCGTCCGCACGCGGTAGTTGCGGTTCGTGATCCCGCCATCGAGCGGAGTGACCGAGCTCGCCTGCGGCAGGAACGGCACGCGGCGGAGCCGCTCCGCGTCATGCGCCGGCAGGCCAGCCAGCAGGGTGTCCACGATCAGCGAGCGTAGGCGAGTTGGGCGTCGGGCGGAGTCGAACGGCGGCGCAAGCCATCCCTGCGTACGGTTGGCGCATGCTCGACGTGCGCGGACTGTGCCGCTCCTACGGTGACCACGTCATCGTGCAGGACGTCAGCTTCACGGTCGCGCCCGGCCGGATGCTCGCCCTTCTGGGTCCCAACGGCTGCGGAAAGTCCACCACGCTCAAGATCCTGTCCGGCGCGATCGAGGCGAGCGCCGGGACCTACCTCGTCGACGGCCAGCCGGGCGGCAGCGACCATGCCCGCCGCGCCACCGGCTACGTGCCGGACACCCGCGGCGTCTTCCCACGGCTGACGGGAGGCGAGCATCTTGAGCTCGCCGCCCGCCTGCATGCGGCAGAGAGCTGGAAGGGCCGGGCTGCCGAACTCATCGACCGGCTGGCCCTTGAGGAGGTCGTCGACCTGCCGGCCGGCGCGTACTCCCACGGCCAGTCCCGGCGACTGTCGATGGCCATGGCCCTCGTGGCGGCAGCACCCTTGCTGCTCGTGGACGAGCCCTTCGACGGGGTCGATCCCGACGGCGTCGACACCATCACCGAACTGCTGGTCGAGGCGCGCACCGCGGGTGCCGCTGTCGTACTCACGACCCACCTCCTCGATGCCGCCGTCATCGCCGACGACGTCGCCGTGTTCCAGCATCACCACCTGGCGGGCCCGTACCCGACGGGAGACCTGCTGCGCGAGCACGGCACGCTCAAGGCCGCGTGGTCGCGGCTGGCCAACCCATGAGCGTCCCCGCATGAGCTCCGCCACGGCCGACGTCCGCCTCGGCATGCACCATCAGCTGCGCAACGGCTGGCGAACCTCGCGCGCCTTCGCCATCGGCGCGGTCATCGGCACGATCGTCATGCACGGCCTAGCGATGCTGACAGCAGCCCTGCAGCCGTACACAGCCGACGCGGGCATCACCGTTGAGCAGATGCTTCCGCTCGCGGCCGGGCTGTGGTCGGCGCTGGCGCTGCTGCCCGCCCTCGGTGGCGGCGAGAGCGACGATCCGATGGCCCTCGCGGCCGCAGGTGCCGGCAAGTCCTTCCGCTTCGGGACCCGGTTCGCCTCGTCGCTCACCGATGCCGGTCCGGGGCTCTTCGTGCCGGCCATTGCGCTCGTCGGTGCCGCTACGGCCGGCTGGCCCGGCTGGCTCGCTGGCCTGGCCCTCGCCTGGAACGGCCTGGCCTGCGGGCAGTTGAGCGGCGCAGCGTCAGCCATCCTCGTCGTCCGCGTCGGCCCCACCATTGCCCTGGTCTCCGTCGCCGGGGTCGTCCTGCTGACCGCCACGGTGCTGGCCGCCAGCGGCCTCGGGCCCGGTGCTTGGTGGCTCGCCGCCACCACCCAGCCCGTCTATCTGGTCGTGCTCGTGGTCACCGGCCTGCTGGCCCTGCTCGGTGGCTGGGCCCTGAACCGACCGGCCGAGCAGGTCGTCAGGCCCGGTCGGACCATCAGGGTGCCGCGGGCGCCGTTCGCGGCCCTCCTCGTCGTCATGCTGGCCGGAGTCAGCAGGTCCGTCATGGCGCGAAGCACGCTGGTCACCGCGGTGCTGACTCCGCTGCTTGTGCGCAGCGGAGGACAGGCCGTGACCGCGAGCATCGCCTTCTTCGTGACGGCGGCGGCCGCCGCCGTGCTGGGTGCCAATGGATTCGCCTACGACGGCGGGGCGGCCGTGTGGCTGCTGGGCAAGACCTCGCGCTGGCAACTGCTCGCCGCCCGCGTCATCACGACGTCGATCTGGGCCTTCCTGCTGGCTATCGTCGCCGCCGCAAGCGCCGCGCTCGTGGGGGCGGCGCCACCGCTTCATCTGCTCCCTCAACTGGTGCTGGTCGCGATCGCCGCTGCAGCCGCCGGCCTGGTGCCGTCGGTTAAGCGACCCGCGACAACGGACTTCAATTCCTTCCGCGCCCAGCCAGCCCCGGTGGCTTCGGCGATCGGCACCCTGAGCCGGTCCGTCGGAATGACGGTGCTCGTGCTGGCGGTCCCGTTGGCGTGGGGGATTCTCGCCGTCGCGGCGTATCTCGCCATCGCCCTGGTGCATGCCCGCCGGATCCTCCGCGACCCGTTGGAACTCGCCGCTCTCTCCTAGTCGACGCCCCCTCCGGACGGGTTACAGCACCACCACCACCTCGGGTGAGGTTGAATGCCATGTAGTCCACCTCAAGGAGACGTCATGGCCAGGCACCAGCCGCTCACCCCCGAAGCACTGCGCCGCGAGGTGGACGAGGGCACCATCGACACGGTCGCCGTCGCCATCACGGACATGCAGGGCCGGCTGCAGGGCAAGCGCATCGACGCCGACTACTTCGTCGAGGAGGTCATGACCGGCTACACCGAGGGCTGCAACTACCTGATGGCTGTCGATGTCGACATGAACACGGTCGACGGCTACGCGATGTCATCGTGGGACAGCGGCTATGGCGACATGGTCATGCGCCCCGATCTGAGCACCCTCCACCGCAACCCCTGGCAGCCCGGCACCGTCGGCGTCCTCTGCGATCTGGAGACGGAGGAGGGAGATCCGGTCGCCCCGTCGCCGCGACAGATCCTGCGCAAGCAGGTCGACCGGCTGCGTGACGCCGGCTATGGCGCCTTCGTCGGCACCGAACTCGAGTTCATCGTCTTCCAGGACAGTTACGAGGAGGCGTGGATGTCGGGGTACCGCGACCTCACGCCCGCCAACCTCTACAACGTCGACTACTCCATGCTCGGCACCGCACGCGTCGAGCCGCTGCTGCGCCGCATCCGGCTCGCCATGGCGGGTGCGGGCATGGTCGTCGAGAGCGCCAAGGGCGAGTGCAACCTCGGACAGCATGAGATCGCGTTCAAGTACCAGGACGCTCTGCGCACGTGCGACAACCACGTCATCTACAAGAACGGCTCGAAGGAGATCGCGGCGCAGGAGGGCATGGCGCTGACCTTCATGGCGAAGTACGACCAGCGCGAAGGCAACTCCTGCCACATTCATCTGTCCTTCCGAGGCAACGACGGCGGCATGGTGATGGCTGACCATGACGATGCCGAACAGGGGCTCTCCGATGTCGGCCGCGCATTCATCGCGGGCCAACTGGCGCACGCCCGCGAACTGACCCTGATGTTCGCGCCGCAGATCAACTCCTACAAGCGCTACGTACCGGGCTCGTTCGCGCCGACCGCCATCCGCTGGGGACGCGACAACCGCACGTGCGCGTTCCGGCTCGTGGGCCACGGCCAGTCGCTGCGGCTGGAGAACCGCGTGCCCGGTGGCGACGTGAACCCCTACCTCGCGGTCGCCGGAATGGTGGCTGCCGGCCTGGACGGCATCGAGCGCAACCTGCCGCTGGAGGATGCGTTCGTCGGCAATGCGTACGCCGACGACTCGCAGCGCGTTCCCTCATCGATGGGTGAGGCGCTCGCGGCATGGGAGTCATCCACGTGGATCCGTGAGACCTTCAGCCAGGAGGTGCAGGACCACTACACGAACATGGCCCGCATCGAACTCGCCGACTACGGGCGTACCGTCACCGACTGGGAGCGGTACCGCAGCTTCGAACGGCTTTAATAGAGCCCGCACGCATCTCCCCCAGCACCCGCAGGCCGACGGCTCAGGAGCAGACATGCACGACGTGATCAACCCCGCGACCGAGCAGGTCGTCGCCACCGTCCCGTCCACTGACGAGGAGGGCACGGACGCCGCCATCGCGCGCGCACATGAAGCGTGGCCGGCATGGCGGGCATTGGCGCCGGGCGACCGCGCCAACCTGCTGCGCGCCTTCTCCGACAAGGTCCGCGACCATGTCGAGGAGCTCGCCCTGCTCGAGGTGGCGAACTCCGGGCACACGATCGGCAACGCACGGTGGGAGGCGAACAACGTCGCCAACGTGCTCGCCTACTACTCGGGCGCACCCGAGCGGATGTTCGGTCGGCAGATCCCCGTCGCGGGCGGCCTCGATGTGACATTCAAGGAGCCGGTCGGCGTCGTCGGCGTCATCGTGCCGTGGAACTTCCCGATGCCCATCGCCAGCTGGGGCTTCGCGCCTGCACTGGCCGCTGGCTGCACCGTTGTTCTCAAGCCCGCCGAGCTCACGCCGCTGACCGCGATCCGACTCGGCGAACTCGCGCTGGAGGCCGGCATCCCAGAGCACGTGTTCACCGTCATCCCGGGCAAGGGCTCCGTCGTCGGCCAGCGCTTCGTCGAGAACCGGCTCGTCCGCAAGATCGTCTTCACCGGCAGCACGGCGGTCGGGGAGCGGATCATGGCGGGCGCAGCGCCGCAGATGAAACGCGTCACCCTGGAGCTGGGCGGCAAGAGCGCCAACGTCATCTTCGCGGACGCCGATCTCGAGAAGGCCGCGGCGACCGCGCCCTACGGCGTATTCGACAACGCTGGCCAGGACTGCTGCGCCCGCTCGCGCATCCTCGTGCAGCGCACGGCTTTCGATCGGTTCATGGAGCTGTTCGAGTCGGCCGTCAAGGGCGTCGTCGTCGGCGATCCGTCGCTGGAGGCAACCGAGATGGGGCCACTCATCTCCCGCACCCAGTTCGACAGCGTCGCCGCCTACGTTCCCGACGGTGCCTCCGTCGCGTTCCGCGGCAGTTGCCCCGACGGCCCAGGGTTCTGGTTCCCCCCCACGGTGCTCGCGCCCGTGGCATCCACGGCGGTCGCCTTCCAGGAGGAGATCTTCGGCCCCGTCGTCACGGTCACTCCGTTCGACGACGAGGCGGACGCGATCCGGCTAGCGAACGATTCGGAGTACGGGCTGTCCGGCTCGATCTGGACACGCGACGTCGGCAAGGCCATCCGCGTCTCACGCGGCATCGACGCGGGCAACCTGTCGGTCAACTCGCACTCGTCCGTGCGCTACTGGACCCCGTTCGGCGGCTTCAAGCGCTCCGGGCTCGGTCGCGAGCTCGGACCCGATGCCCTCGACGCCTTCACCGAGACGAAGAACGTCTTCATCAGCACCGAGGACTAGCCCCCGTTCCGAGCTAGCGGTCGCGGTACCGGACTGCGGCCGCGACGAAGGCCGACACCATCGGCAGGTCCGCTTCGCGCCGATCGGGGTGCTCCGGATGCCACTGCACGCCCAGACAGAAGGCCGCCGTGGGGTCCTCGCAGGTCTCGATCGTGCCGTCGGGCGCTCGGCCGGTCACCACGAGGTCACCCGGCGAGTCCACCGCCTGATGATGTGACGAGTTCACCGTGACGGACTCGGTGCCGAAGATCGATGCCGCCAGCGAACCAGCGGTGAACGTCGCACCGTGATCGACGAAGGCCCCAGGTCGCTCGCGGTGCACGATCGTGCCATCGACATCGGGCAGGTTCTGGATGAGCGTGCCACCGTGGGCGATCGCCATCACCTGGAGTCCCCGGCAGATCCCCAGCACGGGCAGGCCCCGCTCTCGCGCACGCTGGTACAGGGCGAGCTCGGACTCGTCGCGCGACGAGCGCGGCACATCGGCTGTCTCATCCGGCTCGGCTCCGTAGCGCCGGGAATCCACGTCGGCACCGCCCACCAGGGCGAGCCCGTCGAGCCGATCCACCGCAGAGGCATCGGTGCCGGGCGGAAGGAGCACGACCGTGGCACCCGCCGCGTTGAACAGGTCGAGGTACCACTGAGGGAGCAGCGCCGCGGGCAGTTCCCAGGCACCCCAGCGGGCGGGCTCGAGGTAGCAGGACAGGCCGATGACGGGGGCGGGCATGTGCTGAGTCTGCCAGTGCCTCCATGAGCGAGTTGGGCTCTGCGGTTCAATGTCCGCACCGAAAGAGGAGGAACCAATGGCCAGACTCACGATGGGCGATTTCGAGTTCGAGATCGAGAAGAAGGCCGTCGACACGATCATGGTCGCCTGCACCGACGGTCAGGGCCGACTCGTCGGTGCCCGACTCACCGCCGATTACTTCATGTCGGAGGTGCTCGCGTCGGGGATGTACGTGCCGTCCTCCCTGCTGGCCACCGATGCCACCGGACAGGTGAATTCGACCTACCCGATCGCCGACCCGGCGTCGGGGTACCCCAGCCTGCACCTGCGAGTCGATCCGACGACGCTCTTCCGGATGCCATGGCAGCCCGGCACCGTCGGGGTCCTCGGCGACCTCGAATTCATCGATGGCTCGCCGGTATCGATCGCGCCGAGGACGGTCCTGCGGCGACAGGCCGGCCGCCTCGAGGCGGCGAGCTACACAGCGCTCCTCGGGCCTGGGCTGGAGTTCACCCTCATCACCGCCGAGCCCGCCATGGGCGGCAATCACCTCGCCGCACGATCGGCTCGGCTGGAGCCGACCCTGCACCGAATTCGGCGCGCCATCTCCGACATGGGCATCGACATCGAGGGCACCTTCGGGCTTCCCGGCACCGGACACTTCGAGGTTACGATGCGACCCGGCGACCCGATGCGGATCTGCGACGGGGCCGTCATGTCGAGAAATGCCATCAAGGACATCGCCGCTCTGGAGGGTTGCACCGCAACCTTCATGGCGGCCCATGGCGACAGTGGCGTCTCCGGCCATATGAGCGTCTCCCTGCGCGGCCAGCGGGGTGGTGCACCGCTCGCCGATCGCTACGGCGAGGCGGGTCTGTCCGAAGTCGGCAAGGCGTTCGTGGCTGGACTGCTGGAGCACGCAGCCGAACTGTGCCTCCTCTACGCGCCAAACGTGAACTCCTACCGCCGATTCGGGACCGACCCGTTCGCGCCGACGCATCTGACGTGGGGCGAGGACAACCGCACGTGCGCCGTCCGGGTCGTGGGATCAGACACCGCGCTGCGCATCGAGAATCGCATCCCGGGCAGTGACGCCAACCCGTACCTCACGGCGGCCGCGACGATTGCTGCCGGACTGGACGGCATCACCCATCAGGCCAAGGTCCCGCCTGTCGTGAGCCCGACCGCGGACCCCCTGCCGACAACCCTCGGCGAGGCCCTCGCCGCTTGGGAGGGTTCGACGTGGGTGCGCGAGACGTTCGGACCCGAGGTGCAGGACCACTACGCCACGATGGCGCGCATTGAAATCGAGGCTGCTGGAGCCAGTGCCGACCTCGACTGGGAGCGCGAGCGCTATCTGGACGGCTGCTAGGCCCGCTCGGTCGACGGTACGGGACCCGTGGACGAGCGCACCACCAGCTCCGGACGGAACACGAACTCATCGCGCGGAGCAGGTGTGCCGTTGATGCCATCGATGAGTGCCTGCACCGCCGCTGTTCCCATGGCCGATACGGCCTGACGAACCGTGGTCAGGGGCGGATCGGTGAAGGCGATGAGCCGGGAGTCGTCATAGCCGACGACGGACACGTCCTCAGGCACCCGCAGACCGCGCTGCCGGATAGTACGGATCGCACCGAGGGCCATCAGGTCCGAACCGCACACGATGGCCGTCACGCCACAGCCCAGTAGGTGGTGTGCTGCCGCCTGCCCGCCCTCGACGGCGAACAGCGAGTGCGACACCAGTCCGGCTGCCTCATCGGCAGAGATGCCGGTGAGGCGCGTCATGGCATCGATGAACCCGGCACGCTTGCGCACCACGGGGACGAAGCGGCCGGGGCCGACCGCGAGGCCGATCCGACGGTGACCCATGGACGTCAGGTGCGTGACCGCAAGGTCCATCGCCGCGGCATCGTCATCGGAGATGAACGGCGCATCGATGCCCTCTGCGTAGCCGTTGACCAGCACGATGGGCAGGCCACGCTCGACGAGTGCGTTGTACGGCCCGTGCTCAGCCGTCACATCGGCGTGCATTCCAGACACGAAGACGATGCCGGCGACACCGCGGTCGAGCAGGAGTTCGACGTACTCGTCCTCCGTCACGCCGCCAGGCGTCTGCGTGCAGAGGACGGGCGTGTAGCCATGTTGAGCAAGCAGTGTCTCCATGACCTGCGCGAATGCCGGGAAGATCGGGTTCTCGAGTTCGGGGACGACGAGGCCCACGAGTCCAGACCGGCCGCGGAGTCGAATGGGCCGCTCGTATCCGAGCACGTCGAGGGCCGTCAGGACTGCTTGACGCGTGGCCGGCGAGACACCGGGACGGTCATTCAGGACCCGGGAAACGGTCGCTTCGGAAACCCCCGCCTGTTCGGCGATGTCAGACAGCCTCGCGCGTGGGTTCTCGCTCACGTCGTCAGCCTATGGCCCACGCGCACGGCGACCATGAAAGGCTGCGACTGTGCGACTCACCGGCAGCCTCAGCGAGCCCGAACTCGCGTTCCTGCCGTGGGCAACCCCGCTGGAGGAGTGGCCCGACGATCTCGTCGTGGCGCTGCCCCGCGGCATCTCCCGACACATCGTGCGCTTCGTCCGCATGAACGGCGTCGTCTACGCCGTCAAGGAAGTCGAGGAGCACTATGCCGAGCGCGAGTACGAGCTGCTCTTCGACCTGGTTCGCCGGGGCCTGCCGACCGTCGAGCCCGTCGGCATCGTGCTCGATCGGGTGGCAGAGGATGGCGAGCCCCTGCCCGCGGCACTCATCACCCGCCATCTGGAGTTCTCCCTCCCCTACCGCGCCCTGTTCTCGTCGAGCCTCCGACTGGAGACGGCGAACCGCCTCCTCGATGCGCTGACGGTCCTGCTCGTCCAACTCCACCTCGCCGGGTTCTCGTGGAACGACTGCTCACTGTCGAACACGCTGTTCCGACGCGATGCCGGTGCCTTCGCCGCGTACCTCGTCGATGCGGAGACCGGCGAAATCCATCCGACCCTGTCCGCCGGGCAGCGCAGGTACGACCTCGAGATGGCTGCCACCAATGTGGCGGGCGAGCTCATGGACCTTCAGGCCGGTGGCCGGCTCCACGAGGGCATCGATCCGATCGTCACGGGCGTCAGCCTCCGCACGCGCTACGACCGCCTGTGGGAGGAGATCACCGGTCCCCTCGTCATCACCCGACAGGATCGGTACCCGCTCGAGGCTCGGGTGCGTCGGCTCAACGGACTTGGATTCGACGTGGCCGAGCTGCAGGTGAGCACGCAGGAGGATGGCGAGCACATCACCGTCACCCCGAAGGTCGTCGACGCCGGCCACCACACGCGCCGTCTCATGCAGTTGACCGGGCTCGACGTCGAGGAGAACCAGGCACAGCGGCTCCTGAACGACCTCGACTCCTACCGGGTGAAGATCGGAGTCGGCCGTGAGGATGAGGAGATCGCCGCGCACCGATGGGTGACGGAGCGCTTCGAACGCGTCATGACGGACGTTCCGCCACAACTGCGCGGCAAGCTCGAGCCAGCGCAGATCTTCCACGAGGTGCTCGAGCATCGATGGTTCATGTCCGAGCGAGCCGGTGCGAGCGTTGCGTTCGGCGATGCCATCACCGACTACATCACCACGATCCTGTCGGCCAAGCCGGATGAGCAGGCGGTTCTCGGCGCACGCGCCGGCGTGCCGAGCGACGACACCGCATCGCTGCGGATCACGCTTCCGCGGGAGGACGAATGAGCGAGGAGTTCGCCTCACTCGTCGTCATTGTCGCGATCGCGGCCGTCACTCCGCTGATCGTCGGCTTGCTGCGCATTCGCGTGGCGGAGGTCGTCCTGCTGTTGTTCGGCGGTGTGCTCTTCGGCCCATCGTTGCTGGGCTGGATCAACGTCGATGACTCCATCAGCCTGCTCTCAGAGCTCGGTCTCGGCATGCTGTTCTTCGTTGCCGGCATGGAGCTCGAACCCAAGGCCGTTCGCGGCATCAGCGGCCGCCTCGCCGCAACGGGCTGGGGGGTGTCACTGGCGCTAGCGGCCGGGTTCGCTTTCGTCCTGACGATCACCGGTGTCATCTCCGACACTCTCGGCGTCGCCATCGCCCTCACCTCCACCGCCCTCGGCACTCTCCTGCCGGTCCTGCGGGACAGTAAGGAGCTGAACACGCCGTTCGGCACGTTGTTCATGGGCGCTGGCGCCTGGGGCGAGTTCGGGCCGATCGTCGCGATCTCACTGCTACTCGGCTCACAGTCGAAGTTCGTCGCGATCATCACGCTGGTGGCATTCGGCCTCGTCGCGGTCATCGTCGCGATCCTGCCGACAAAGCTCGCCAGCGAGCGGGTCCGCACGTTGCTGGAGGCCGGCCATCACACCAGTTCGCAGACGGCGGTTCGTTTCACGATGCTCCTGCTGATCGTGCTGCTGGCCGTCGCCGGATCGTTCGGCCTTGACGTCGTGCTCGGCGCATTCGTGGCCGGCATCATCGCCCGGCGCCTCGCTCCGCCATCAGCGGAGTCGCAGTTGACGGTTCGCGTCGAAGCCATCGCCTTCGGCTTCTTCATCCCGCTGTTCTTCATCGTCTCCGGTGCCAATCTCGACATCGAGTCGATCATCGAGAACCCGGGCCGGCTGGTGCTCTTCTTCGCGCTGCTGCTCATCGTTCGCGGTCTGCCGCAGTTCCTGCTCTACCGCAAGGCCATTCCCGATGGCCGCCAGCGAGCACGGTTCTCGCTGCTCGTCGCAACCGGCCTGCCCATCATCGTCGCCGTCACGACCCTCGAGGTCGCCGAAGGCGTGATGCTCCCGGCGAATGCTGCCGCGCTCGTCGGCGCGGGCGCGCTCTCGGTGTTGGTGTTCCCACTCGTCGGCGGCGCACTGGTGCGCCGCCAGAAGACGGCGAGCCCTCAGGAACGGGCCGAGAACACTGCCTGAAGGACGATGCTGGCGGCGACGGATGCATTCAGCGACTCGACACCACCGGCCATGGGGATGCCCACGCGCCAGTCGCACGTCTGCCCGACGAGACGCGACAGGCCGGCACCTTCGGCACCGATGACGATGACGAGCGGCTCGGTCATCACGCTGGTCGCCAGTTCACCGAGGGTGACATCGGCATCGGCAGCCAGACCGATCACCGTGAAGCCGGCCTTCTGCAGCGTCTCGAGTGACCGCGTCATGTTGGTGACCTGCGCAACCGGCACGCGGGCCAGCGCTCCGGCAGATGTCTTCCACGCCGATGCCGTGACACCGACGGAGCGCCGCGTCGGCAGGATGATGCCGTCGGCGCCGAAGGCAGCGGCCGAGCGGGCGATGGCACCGAGGTTGCGCGGGTCGGTGACGCCGTCGAGGGCAACGATCAGGGTGCCGGTCTCCAGATCGCGTGCATCGGAGTAGACGTAGTCGGGCACCGTGAGGACGAGCCCCTGGTGCACGCCGCCCTCCGTCATGCGATCGAGTTCGGGCTTAGCGATCTCCATGATCGGGATGCCCTTGGCCACCGCGATGCGCATTGCCTCGCGCCAGCGGTCGTCGGCCTCGGACTTCGTCTGCACATACAGAGCGGTGGCCGGGATATCGGCCCGCAGGGCCTCCACGACCGGGTTGCGGCCCATCAGGATGCCACTTGACGACCGACGGGGCTTACCCGTGGAGCCGGTGCGCCGAGGCGTGGACTCGGCGCGCTTCTTGGCCGCGCGCTCACGCCGGGCAGCCGGGTGGTGCGGACGCTCCGTCGCCTTGGGCGTGGCCTTGCGACCCTCGAGCTTCGCGCGGCGCTGGCCGCCCGACCCGACGGTCGCGCCCTTCTTGGTGCCGTCATTGCGCATCGCTCCGCGACGCTGCGAGTTCCCTGCCATGTTCCCTCCCGGGATCAGTCGTCCAGCGACCAGCGGACACCGTGGACGGTGTCCTCTACCCGGATGCCGATGTTGTCGAGGCCGTCGCGGATTGCATCCGCGGCGGCGAAGTCCTTGCGCGCCCGCGCGTCCTGCCGCTGCGCGAGCACCACCTGAACGAGTGCGTCGATGACGTCGGTCTGCCGGCCGCTCGCGTCACTGCTGGCCCCCGCCCACGGTTCGCACCACGGATTCAAACCCAGGACATCGAGCATGGCCAGCACGGCGTCGAAAGCATTCGTGACGGCTACGAGATCCTGCGCGGTCAAAGCCGCATTGCCGGCACGAACATGCTCATGCACGACGGCAAGCGCCTGCGGAACGGCGATGTCGTCATCCATCGCCTCGTCGAACGCGGCCGGCCGCGAACCCGGGCGAACCACGGGCACGCCGCTCACGCCCATGAGTTCACGTGCCCGGTGGAGGAAGCCCTCGATGCGACGGTAGCCCTGGCCAGCATCCGCGACGGATGCATCCGAGTACTCGAGCATGGACCGGTAGTGCGAGCCAGCAAGGTAGTAGCGAAGCTCGACGGGACGCACCCGCGTGACGACCTCGGAGACAAGCAGCGAGTTGCCCAGCGACTTGCTCATCTTCTCGCCGGACGTCGTGACCCAGGCGTTGTGCAGCCAGTAGTTGGCGAAGCCATCGCCGGCCGCGACGGACTGCGCGATCTCGTTCTCGTGATGCGGGAACACCAGGTCGAGGCCGCCACCGTGGATATCGAACGCCGCGCCGAGGTACTTGGCGGCCATCGCCGAGCACTCGACGTGCCAGCCCGGCCGGCCCGGGCCCCAGGGGGTGTCCCAGAACGGCTCGCCCGGCTTCGCCGACTTCCACATCGCGAAGTCGCGCGGGTCGCGCTTGGCCAGCGCCTCGGAGTCCGAGGCGGCCAGCATGTCGTCGATGCGCTGACCGCTGAGGGACCCATAGCCGTCGAGGGACCGGACATCGAAGTAGACGTCACCACCTGCGGCATAGCCGTGATCGAGGTCGATGAGCCGCTGCATCAGCGCGATCATCTCCGGGATGTGGCCGGTGGCACGAGGCTCGTAGGTGGGTGGCAGGCACCCGAGCACCTCGTAGGCGCGGGCGAAGGCACGCTCATTGCGCATCGCCACGACCCAGTACGGCACATCCTCGTGCCCCGCGTTGTGGATGATCTTGTCGTCGATGTCGGTCACATTGCGTACGAAGGTGACGTCGTAGCCCTTGGCGGTCAGCCAGCGCCGGATGACGTCGAACGCGACCCCGCTGCGGATGTGCCCCACGTGCGGAGGGGCCTGCACTGTGGCCCCGCACAGGTAGATACCCGCCTTGCCGACCTCGAGGGGGACGAAGTCGCGCACGGAGCGCGTCAGGGTGTCATAGAAACGGAGTGCCACGGGGGGAACGATACCGACCCCCAGAGGGGCCGCCCGCCAGCGATCAGGAGGTGCGGGACACCGGCAGGATCGCCGCCACCGCGATCGCGGCGATGCCCTCGCCCCGGCCGGTCAGCCCGAGACCGTCTGTCGTCGTCCCTGATACGCGCACCGGAGCGCCCACGGCCGCACTCAGCAGGTCCTGGGCCTCCTGGCGGCGGGTGCCCACCCGTGGCCGGTTTCCGATGACCTGGACGCTCGCGTTGCCGATGACGAACCCCGCCTCGCGAACGAGTCGGGCAGCGTGACTGAGCAGCGAAACACCTGATGCCTGTGACCAGTTCGGATCATCGGTGCCGAAGACCGAGCCCAGATCACCGAGGCCAGCCGCCGACAGCAGCGCATCGCACAGGGCATGGGCGGCGACGTCGGCATCGGAATGGCCCGCCAGCCCGACCTCCCCCGGCCAGTGCAGGCCGGCCAGCCAGAGCGACCGGCCCTCCGCGAACGCGTGGACATCGGTGCCGATCCCGACCAGCGGGATGACCGGGTCAGACGGCACCGGCGGCCCTCCGTCGCGCGAGGATCGCCTCGGCCATCACGACATCGAACGGCCGGGTCACCTTGAAGGCCTCCTCGTGGCCCGGGATGACGTGCACCGGCAGTCCCATCCGCTCGATGAGACCGGCGTCGTCAGTGGCCGGTGCCTGGTCGAGGTCGGCGCCGGCATGGGCCCGCTGCAGCAGGCTTCGGGTGAATCCCTGGGGGGTCTGGATCGCGCGCAGCGTCGAGCGGTCGACCGTGGCGACAACGGCATCGGATGCATCGACCTGCTTGATCGTGTCGACGACGGGCAGGCCCGGCACCACGGCCTGATGACCAGCACGCACCGCAGCCACCACTGCCGTGACGAGCTCCTCCGGGACGAGCGGCCGG
>CAIVQM010000110.1 GCA_903908025.1 uncultured bacterium | reverse complement strand
GGGTGAACGGGCCGAAGAGCCAGATCGGGTTGATCGTGACCAAGCCGCCCACGAAGGCGACGATGCCGAAGACGATGAAGAAGAAGCCGCCCGCCTTGGCCATGTACACCGGCAGCAGCGGGTAGCCCACGACGTTGTCGTTGGTGCGGCCCGGGCCGGGGAACTGGGTGTGCTTCTGCGTCCAGACCAGCATCAGGTGGACGGTGACCAGGGCGAGGATCAGGCCCGGGATCAGCAGGATGTGCACCCCGTAGAGCCGCGAGATGAAGTCGGTGCCGGGGAACTCGCCGCCGAAGAGCAGGAACGCCATCCAGGTGCCGACGATGGGCGCAGCCTGCATGATGCCGCGGGCGATCTGCAGGCCGGTGCCGGACAGCAGGTCGTCCGGCAGGGAGTAGCCGGAGAATCCCGCGAGCAGGCCGAGCCCGGTGAGGCCGATGCCGATCAGCCAGTTGAACTCACGGGGCTTGCGGAAGGCGCCCGTGAAGAAGACACGGAACATGTGCACGGCCATGGCGGCGACGAAGATCAGCGCCGACCAGTGGTGCATCTGACGAAGCAGGAGTCCGCCGCGGATATCGAAGGAGATATCGAGTGAGGAGGCGTAGGCCTCCGACATCTTGATGCCCTTGAGCGGTACGTACGAACCGTCGTAGATGACCTCGACCATCGACGGCTTGAAGAACAGCGTCAGGAAGACACCGGTCAGGAGCACGACGATGAAGCTGTACAGGGCGATCTCGCCGAGCATGAACGACCAGTGATCGGGGAACACCTTGCCAAGGTTGCGCGCCAGGAACTTGTTGCTGCCGATGCGCTGGTCGACGTAGGTGGCCGTGGCTCCGCCGGCCTTCTCTACGGGACTTGTCGAGGTCATCCACGCTCCCAGAAACTCGGTCCGACAGGTTCGGCGAAGTCGGACTTCGCAACGAGGTAGCCCTCTGAGTCAACGCCGATCGGCAGCTGCGGCATGCGCCGGGCAGCTGGGCCGAAGACGACCTCGCCGCTGTCTGCCAGGTCGAACGTGGACTGATGGCACGGGCACAGCAGGTGGTGGGTGCGCTGCTCGTAGAGGGCGATGGGGCAGCCCACGTGGGTGCAGATCTTCGAATAGGCCACGATGCCCTGGTAGTCCCAGCCATCGCCCTGTTGCGAGCGGATCTCATCGGGCTGCATGCGAACGAGGATGATCGCCGCCTTGCCGCGGGCGTTGAGGTTTCCCTCGATCTCCTCGACCTCGACCAGATCCGCCGGAACGCCGGAGATGAGGCCGCCGACAGGCAGGTCCTCCGGGCGCACGGGGGCGTATGTGCCGTCGGAGACGATCCGGGTGTCCTTGGTCCACATCGTGGTCGAGAGGATGTCGGCGGGCGACTCTCCCTGCTCCGCCTTGGTCGGGACCCAGAGGTCCTTGAGCAGGACGACGAGCGGGATCGGGAAGAGGACCAGCGCGCCGATCAGGGTGCGGCGGATCATCTTGTAGCGGGCGAAGCCCGACTCGTCCTTGCCGCGCTCGTAGTTGGCCTCAGCCTCACGAGTGGCCGACCCGGGGGAGACCTGATCGTGCCGTTGCTGGACCACCTCGACATCGGGCATCAGCTTCTTGGCCCACTGGATGGCACCCGCGCCGATGAGGAAGATCGCGGCCGCGAGGGTGAACCCGAGGGCTACCTGGCTGGCACCGACGTCGCCCATGACGGGGATGTAGACGGTCGTCGTCGTGTCGATCGCGATGTAGGCGACGATGAACAGGACGACGAAGAGCATCGACAGCAGGAACATGGACGCGATCTGGCGCTCGGCGCGCTTGGCCGCCTTGGGGTCGGTGTCGGCCGCCCGCAGGCGGTGCGGGATATCTGCGACCGGGGAGTACCCGAGCTTCGTCTCGACTGCCTTGTGGTTGCCCTCGTTGGGTGAGATATCGGTCATCGCGACTTGATTCCGATCCAGACGGCCGCCGCGATCAGGGCGGCGAATATTGCGGTGGCGAGGAACACGCCCTCGGTGACGGGGCCGAAGCGACCCAGGCTCAGGCCGCCCGGGTTGGGTGAGTCCTGCAGGGCGCGGACGTAGCCGATGATGGCCTGCTTGTCCTTGGTGGGGATCTGCGCGTCGCTGAAGACCGGCATGCTCTGCGGCCCGGTCAGCATCGCCTCGTAGATCACCTGCGGCGAGGACTGCATGATGTTCGGCGCGTACTTGCCCTGGGTCAGGGCGCCGCCCTGGCCGGCTGCCTGATGGCACTGGGAGCAGTTGATGCGGAACAGCTCGCCGCCGAAGGCCACATCGGCATCCGCGTAGTCGATCTGCTCAGCGGTCGGGATCGCGGGGCCGGGGGCCAGGCTGGCGATGTAGGCCGCCATGGCAGCGACATCCTCGTCGGAGTAGACGCTCTCGACCGACGGGGCCTGCGCGCCGGGTCCGGCGAGCGGCATGCGGCCGGTGCTGACCTGGAAGTTGACGGCAGCGGCCCCGACCCCGATGAGGGTGGGACCGGTCTGCGTGCCTTGCGCCTCGAGCCCGTGGCACGAGGAGCAGCCCTCCAGGTACAGCTGGCGGCCCGCTTCGACCTGGGTCTCGCTGCCCACGCTCATGGCGGCCTCGGCGGGTTGGACGCTGGCGATGGCGGCGTAGCCACCACCGACGGCAACCAGTGCTCCGATCAACAACGCGGATGCCACGAACGGGTTTCGCCGTCGTGCGGCCAGGAACTTCACTCTCGCCGAACCTCTCTGCCGAGTCGTGCCGGGTGCGGGAACTGCGGTGCGGTTACTTGAGGATGTAGATCATGAAGAAGAGCGCGATCCACACCACGTCGACGAAGTGCCAGTAGTACGAGGTGACGATCGCGCGGGTGGCCTGGTCGTGCGTGAAGCGCTTCGAGATGTAGGTCGTGGCCAGCACGAACAGGAAGGCGATCAGGCCGCCGGTGACGTGCAGGCCGTGGAAGCCGGTCGTGAGGTAGAAGGCCGAGCCATAGGCGTTGGAAGACAGGGTGAGTCCCTCGTGGACGAGGGACACGTACTCGGTCACCTGGCCGGCGATGAAGAAGGCGCCCATGAAGAAGGTGATGATGAACCAGCGGCGCAGGCCCTTGACGTCGCCGCGCTCTGCGGCGAACACGCCGAGCTGGCACGTCACGCTGGACAGCACCAGAACGGTGGTGTTCACACTGGCGAACGGGATGTTCAGGAGTTGGGTCTCCTGCGCCCACAGCTCGGGATTCACCGCCCGCAGCGTGAAGTACATCGCGAAGAGCGCCGCGAAGAACATGAGTTCGCTGGCGAGCCACACGATGGTGCCGATGGCAACCATGTTCGGCCGGTTAGCCGGCGCGTGCGCATATGCCTGGGGGACTGTCGTTGCGTTCGCCACGGGGGGAGTCTGGCAGATCAG
>CAIVQM010000109.1 GCA_903908025.1 uncultured bacterium | reverse complement strand
CTGTGGCAGTTCAGAGATCGTCCCCTGCTTGACCGCTCGCACCTTTGGCGGGGACAAGGACGGCCCCGCCGGCCCCGCTGGCCCCGCTGGTGGTCCCGGTGCTGACGGAGCTGAAGGCGCGGTTGGTCCGACAGGCCCGACCGGTGCTGCTGGCGCCGATCGTCCTTGCACGCCGGAGCCCCCCGTCACTCCGCCTAACCCCGGATCCACACCGCAGACTGCGTCAACCCCGGATGCCCCGGTTGTGGTTGCTGCAGCCACGGTAGAGGCTCCGGTTGCAGTTGCTGCTCCTGAAGCGGCGACGGTTGCCGCTCCGGCCCCTGCCACGGTTGCGGTTCCCGCAGCCGCCACGGTTCCGGCAGCAGTCCCCGCGGGTGACGGCTCGCAGGCTCCCGGCCTGCCGATGTGGGCGCTCGCGATGATCGCGATGGGTGTCCTCGGTGCAGGGTTCGCTGGCAAGTCGATCCTCGCAGCCCGCAAGTAGGGTTGGGATTGACGGAAGACGACATGCCGTTCTGATCGGCTGAACGAAGGCCCCGGCCCGCGCAAGCGGATCGGGGCCTTCGTCTGTCTGCCAGCTGGATGACCGAGCACAGACTGGACATAGTGAGCAATGCACGCATTTCGCCGAGCAACGGGATTTGGCCAAGTCAACGCTGGAAGGGAAGAGGTTTCACCCATGAAGTGACGAGGAGGTCAATCTCATGTTGAGCAATTGGCGAGGTCGCTCAGGAGAAGCGGCCAGTTCATCTAGGGGCGCGGGGCTGAAGTTCATGGCTTTGGCCGCGTCCATCAGTTTGATGTTGATTGGTTTCGGAGCGGCGGCGGCAAGTCCCGCCACGGCAGGCCCAGGCGACGACGGCACCTACACCCCGTTGTGCGCGGACGGCTACCACTTCGATAGCGAGACGAGCAAGTGTGAGCGGCCGGATCTCGTTGAGAAGGCGCCTCCGAGCGTTAGCTATGTCGGCAACTGCGAGGTCGTGGATCGAAACGCAGTCACTCAGGAAGACGTGGATGTGGCGAAGGCGCCTTGGGGGCCTTGGTTGTTCGACGAGGAGACCGGCAAGTGCAACAGGACACGGACTGACGGCAAGGAGCCACAGTCCCGCGATGGAAACATCACCGACACCATCCGTTCCTGCGAAGAGGGCTGGACGTTGATGGACAAGAACGGCCCAGTCGATGCCGAGACGACGCAGCCGAAGTACTGGTGCGAGCGGACCACCACTTTCGATCCGCAGGATCCGACCTGCAAGACCGGCGACACTTTGGTGCCAGCTCCTGTGGGAACTGCAGACCGGGAGCAGAAGAGCGCCCGTTGCTACACGCCCAAGAAGTACTGCGAGTTCACAGACGGTCAGTGGATCCGCACTGGCAAGGCTGACACCACCGAGAATCGCGGAGACAAGGAAACCGGCTTCTGCTTCTATGACACCACCGGCACTTTCTGTGAGGCCTCCGAAGATGGCACGTCATTCGTGGCGGAGACCTACACGCTGAAGTACGGCAAGGACGGTGAGGAGTCCTCTGTCTCGGACTACAACCACGGCGAGTTCTACACGGTGCCGCGTGAGTTCGCAGCAGCTGACATCGTCCCGGTGATCGCGAATCCGATCGATGCCGAGAACCCTGTCAACCCCGGCCAGAATCTGGCCGATGGCGGTCAGGCCTTCCTGGATCGTGGCTGCCTCCCAGAACCGGTAGTGCCGGTGACGCCAGCAGGCGGCCCGACGCCGGTCAAGGACTTCTGCCCGAACCTGGACGGAGTCCAGTGGGAGAACTACGACTGCAACACCCCAGTTGCTGTCGCAGCCGCTGAGGTTGCCGTTCCGGCACCTGCCGAGGTCGGTCCCCCGGCCGCGGTCGTGAGCCCGGTCGAGGCTGCGACGGTCCCTGAGGCCGCCACAGTCGCCGCCCCAGAGGCTGCCACCGTCCCAGCAGCAGTTCCTGCCGGTGATGGATCGCAGGCTCCCAGCGTGCCCATGTGGGCCCTCGTGATGATCGCGGTGGGCGTGCTTGGTGCGGCTGGTGCCGGCAAGCAGCTGGTGGGGGCTCGCAAGTAGTTCGCCCCTCGGCAAGGCCAATCCCGACGCAGTCGGAGAAGGTGGGGCCCCGGTTCGCGAGAGCGGACCGGGGCCCCTTGCTGTTGCTCAGGAGGGCGTGGCCGAAAGGTAGGATTCCCGGGTGAGCAGACGTCGTCCCGCCCTCGTGATCCTGTGGGTGAGCATCGCGGTCATCGTCGTGACTCTCGGCTTCATCGGGTTCTCGCAGTGGCAGGGCGCCCAGGACGCGACCATCGAGTCGGTCGGCACGCGGCCCGCGTCCACCGCGTCGGCGACACCGTCGCCATCGGCTTCGCCGTCACCCTCGCTGTCACCGTCCTTGTCACCGAGCCCAACGGCGATTCCGGATCCGGTGATGGTCGCGGCGCCGGTCCGCGTGATCATCCCTGCGATCGGTGTCAATGCGAAGGTGCTCCCGGTCGGGCTCGACGAGAACAAGGCAATCGAGATCCCCGAGGACATTCGCAACGTCGGTTGGTACAAGCTCGGAGTGCCACCCGGGGTCGATCGTGGCTCCGCCGTGCTTGTCGCTCACCGAGATGGTCGTGAGCAGGGTCGTGGTGTCTTCTACTCACTCGGCAGCCTCAACGTCGGCGACAAGGTCACCGTGAAGACCTCTGCAGGGGAGGCCCTGCCCTACAAGGTCGTCGCCCGTGAGCTCATCAAGAAGAAGAGACTGCCGTACGAGGAGCTGTTCGCCGTCGATGGCGATCCGCGTCTCACCCTGATCAGCTGCGGCGGCTACTACGACCGCAATAACGGCGGCTACCAGGACAACGTCGTTGTCACGGCTGTCCCGATGTTCACGCCGATCCTGACGGACCCGACTGCGATCGCTTCAGCGTCTGCGTCGGCATCCGCGGCGGCTGCTGCGGCCGCAGCGGCAGATGAGCCGGTCAGTGTGCTGGCTCCGCAGGCGGCGACGATCGCCGAGATCTCCAAGCCCGTCCTGCTCGGCGGCGGTCGCTAGGTATTCGTACTTCGCATACATAACTGAGTCGGCCTCCCCGTTTCCACCCGGGGAGGCCGACTCAGTCTTGCGAGGAGGGAATGAAGTCTGGGTTACGCGGCAGCCTTGCAGGGCTTGTTCATCGAGCGGACGCCGTTGACATCGCCGGCGCCGAGGTCGGTGTGGTCCGAGACGACCGGGTACATGATGTTCGAGGTCTCACTGGCGTGGGCCAGACCGAGCACGTGGCCAAGCTCGTGCATGTACAGGCTCTTGTCCTCGCGGGCGTTCGCCTGCTTCACGTGGTCGGTGCGGAAGACCGCTGCGCCGGTGATGATCTCCTTGGTAGAGGGCCACACCTGCGAGGGGGAGCCGAGGCCGACCGTGCCGCCGCCGAGGCGAGCGGAGTCGCCGTCGGCGACGAAGGCGAGGTAGACGTGGCGGCTCTGCATTGCGGAGCCGTTGGCGGGCTTCAGGGAGAAGGCCGCGTCGTCGTAGGCGAGGCTCTCGGTGCCGGTGTACTGGAAGGCCAGGCCCGATGCCGGCGTCCACTGGTCGAACGCCCACGTGAGGTTGGCGATCTGTGCGGCGGCCTCATCGGCGCTCAGGCCGCCCGTGTCGACGGACCAGGTGATGGCTGCTGCGCAGGTGGCCCAGCCGCTGTTGGTCAGCGCGGGCTGCTGGGTGGCGAAGATCGAGGAGTAGTCGGCGGCGGCAACGGCGGCAGCTGCCTGGGTGCGGGCGGCGGTGGCCTTGGTGGCGGCTTTGGTGGTGGCCTTGCTGACGGACTTGGTCGGGTGCGACTTGGCGGCCATCGGCGCGGCCGCGGTAGCTGCACTGGCGGCGGCGGTGGGGAGCGGAGAGGCGAGGAGGGCGAGGGCAACGATGCCTGAGACAGCGATGGCGATCCGGCGCTTGGTGCTGGCTGCTGCGGTCATCTGGCTCACCCCTTTCCTCGTCTAAGGAAAGTGTGCCTAATCGAACATGATCGGTCAATATGACCGATCAATAGGAAATGACCGAAATGGGTATTGACTGCGGGCCATGGGCGGGATTTCCCTCATGCATCACGAGCCTTTGGGCAGGCGAAGGTCCCGAAAGACTGTCGGATTAATGACCGGTCAATATGAACGAATATCAGCACACGGCACGGTAAAGCACGCAAAAGGGTGAAATCAGCCGGTCAATACCCGCAAATGGTCAGGCCCGATCCCTGCTGGGATCGGGCCTGACGGGAGTGCTGGTGACAGTGCTGGCGACTAGCCGCTGACGATCACCGTGAGCGAGCCGACGTTCTTCTTGTCTGTGCTGCCGGGCGGGGTCGTGAGGATCTTCACGACCGCGGTGCCCTTGCCCTTTGCGGTGACGACCCAGTCGGTGGTTGTGGGAGCGCCGATCAACGCGCCTGCGGCGGCCGGTGCGGCCTCCTTCTGGACAACGGTGACGGCACCGCGGTCACCGGTCACGCGGTAGGACCAGCTGTACCCGGTGGTGAGGTTGGTCGACAGGCGGATGACCACAGACTCCTTGGGCACCAGGCGAACCTGCGCGGGCAGGATCGTGACGATCACGGTGGGATCGACGGGCTTGGCGGTCGCCGGGGTGGCGGCGAGAACGGTGCCGGCGACCATCAGCGAGGTGACGGCGAGAGTCAGCAGACGTGCGGGGCGAGCGATGGCCATGGTGCCTCCTGGTCGTGGTGTTGGCGATCACAGTATGCGCCGGGCCCGGTTCATCCGTTGCCACGCGACGCTGCGCAAACTGGACAACAATGGGATCAGCACCCTCGCTCGTGCAGGTCCCTTTACGGCGTGAAGGAGAGCATCATGAAGAGCAACACTCCCGGCCCGAACCGCCTCAGCCGCACGGCCGCCAAGGAAGTCCCGCATCGCTCCGACGAGCGGCTGTTTGCCGCCAAGACGGATGTCAAGAAGGCCTGTGAGGACCTGCTCCACGAGCTGCGTCACTCGTCGGCGCACGCGCCGATGGTCGCCGACCTGACGACCGCGGTGAACCGGGTCCAGCAGCAGCTCAAGGAGATCACCCCCGACGAGCCCAAGGCCAGCTCCTCCGTCCGTGACATGGCCAAGGAGGTCCAGCACCTGCAGGTCGCCGAGACTTGGGTGTCGGCCACGGAGCGCGTCCTGACCCGCCTCGGCACCGCCGCAACCCACGAGATGAAGGACGGCCTGCTCGAGGCTCAGGACACGGTGATGTGGTGCGTCCGCGCGCAGCACTGGGATGGCGAGCTCACGGCCGCCACGAAGCAGTTGGAGAAGCTGGTGAAGGAGGCCGAGGCGCAGGCTGCGCGTGTCAGCTGACACTTCACGCTCCCGGCTGCTTGTCACCCTCGTTGCGCCGCTGACCCTGATCCTGGGGTTCGCGGTGGCTCAGGCGACCGGTGTGCGGCCGCTGGGTGCTGTGGTCCTGCTGATCGGAGAT
>CAIVQM010000108.1 GCA_903908025.1 uncultured bacterium | reverse complement strand
GGCTGCCATGCGTGAGGCGTTGGCTGCGCAGTTCGGGACGGCACAGGATCACTGGACTGACTCCGAACTGCTCGATGGCATCCAGTACTTCGTCTTCCCGAACTTCTACGTGTTCGCCGGCCCGCGCACCAACGCGGTCTACCGTTTCCGCCCACTGGGCAATGACCCGGACAAGTGCATAGCCGAGGTCTTCCTGCTGGCCCAGCAGCCGGCCGATGGCTCGCACCCGGCTCCGCCTGTTCCGCGCTGGCTGCAGCCAGGGGAGACGTTCTCGGACATCAAGGAGATCGGACTGCTCGGGCCGGTCTTCGACCAGGACATGGCGAATATGCCGTACATCCAGGAGGGTCTGAAGACTCTGCGTCGACCGGGCATCACACTGGCGCGGTACCAGGAGAACCGGATCCGGCACTACCACGAGATCCTCGACGAATGGCTGGCTCGCTAGCGCATGACCGACGTTGTGACGTCAGTCCTGGTCGTAGTTGAGCAGGTAGCTGACTCGGTCCATCCGGGCCCGTCGGCACACGCGCAGAACCGGGTTGCCCGCGGCGTCCGCCGTGAGGCCGTCGCGCACCAGGATCGGCGAACCGGCTCGGATCGACAGGATCTCAGCATCGTCGAGGGTGGCCGCATCAGCCGAGATTGCCCGCCACAACGGGCGGGGCTCACCCATGGCCTCGTTGAGCTGGCCGTACAGGCCGCTGACCAGATCCCAGTTACCAGCGGGATCGCTCAGCAGGCTCCGTGGGAACCACGAGCTCGACCACATCCAGGCAACGCCGTTGACCATGAGGGCGTTGTCGACGCGCCACAGCGGGCCGGCAGGCAGCTCGAGGTCGGGGTTCAGGCGCGCCGAGTTGACCTTGGCCGCCCGCAGGAGCACGTCCTCGTAGGTGTACCCCTGCTCGGCGATCTGCCGGGTTATTCCGGCAATCAGGCTGTCGGTCGAGAGCCGCTGCGACAGCGGCAGCCGCACGATGGGGGCGCTGACGTAGGTACCGGAACCCTGACGAGACTGCACAGCGCCGGCGCGAGCGAGCTCCTCGATGGCCCGGCGGACGGTCAGGCGATTGACCCCGAGCTCCTCCGCCAGCCGCGCCTCGCTGGGCAGTTTGTCGCCCGGCGAGTACGTGCCGTCGGCGATCGACGCAGCAATCGCCTGGCGCACTCGCTCGTACAGCGGCACTTCACCCATGCGGGGACCGTATCGGGGCGGACTCCCCGATGCATGCATAGGGAGGCAACATGACCACATCCGTAGATATTCGTTCCGAGGATTTCCTCGACCGCCCCGTCGCCTGCCTGGGTGCCCTGCGTGCCAGCGCACCGGCCTGCCCGGTCGAGCCGGAGAGCTGGCTGCTCATCACGCGGCACGACCTCGTGCGGCGAATCCTGCAGGACACCGCGGGGTTCCCCACGATTCGAAGCAAGCACCAGCAGCCGCCAGCCGAGGTAGCCGACCAGGTCGCGGAGATCCGCGCACAGGGGTGGCCGTACACGAGCGCCCTCGGGACCAGCAATCCGCCGGACCACACCGCGTACCGGCGGATGGTCAACAAGTCGTTCACGCCGCGGACGCTGCAGGACCTGGAGCCGCTGGTGCGTCAGGCGGCCGACGACCTGGCGCGCATCCTGCCGAATGGTGTCGAGATCGACTTCCAGGCCGACTTCGCCGAGCCGCTTCCGGTGTGGGCGATCTCCCGGGTCCTTGGTCTGCCGCCCGAGCGCAGCGCGGACATCCGTCGCTGGTCGACGGCCGCCATCTCAACGATCGGCTCGAGCCCGGCGGCGGCCGACTGGATCCGCTACGAGGAGGACCTGCTGGACTTCCAGCGCACGATGGTCGGCGTCCTCGAGGCCAGCCGCGATTCGGACGAGCCGGGCCTGATCGCGCAGCTCGCCCGGGACCTCGCCGATGGCGACGACTCGGACGCCTCGGAACTCCCGCGGCTCATCACGCTGCTGCGTGAACTGGTGGTCGCCGGCAACGAGACCACCGGGAAGTTCATCGCTGAGGCGGTGCGCACCTTCGGTGCCGATCCCACGGTGTGGGAGCGGATCCGTCAGGATCCTGATTTTGCTGAGAATGTCGTCGAGGAGGCGGTGCGGATGGCATCGCCGACCCAGCACGTGATTCGCGTGGCTGCGGACGACATCGATCTTGACGGTACGGTCATCGAGAAGGGTCGGGTCGTGATGCTGTCGCTGGCCAGCGCCAATCGCGACGAGGCGGTGTTCCCCGACCCGGACGTCTTCGACCCGGACCGCGAGGGATTGCGAGCCCAGATGGCGTTCGGCCAAGGCGTGCATTCCTGCGTCGGGGCGGGGCTCGCGCGAATGGAGTCGATCATTGCCATGCAGGTGCTGGCCGAGCAGGTGGAACGGATCGTGCCGACGGAGCCCGCTGGCCCCTACACGCGCAGCTACATCATCCGCGGTCCACTGGAGATGCGGGCGACCGTCCATCGCCGGGGGAGTCGGTAGTTTCTTTAGAGCGCCTACAGTACGATCCAGCGGTGACCGAATCCCTTGAACGACGTGTCCAGCGGCTTGAGGACCGGTTCGCGATCAACGACCTCGTCGTCAATTACGCCACCCTGCTGGATGACGCGCAGTGGGATGCCCTGGGCCGGTTGTTCGCGATCGAGGGTGTGTTCGCTTCGCCCAACAGCACCACGGTCGGCCGCGAGGCCATCGTGGCCAACTTCAAGGTGAAGCACGCGCCCTTCCCCGCGACGTGGCACGACCCACATGGCATCGCCGTCGAGTTCGACGACGACGACCACGCTCGCGGCACCGTCATCGGCTACGCCGAGCTCGCGAGCGCGGACAATGCCATGGTCACGTCGATCCGCTACCAGGATGACTACGTGCGAGAGGACGGGCGCTGGCGGTTCGCCCGGCGTCACGTGCTGAGCCTCTATGGCATGACCGTGCAGGATCATGCGACCGGTGGTCTGGGATTGGCCGAGCGCAAGCGCTGGCCGGACCGCCCCGTCGGAGCCTCCGAACTGCCGGACTTCGACCGTCGCTTCCCGGGGTACCCCGGATGACCGCCGCTTCGATTGGCGACCGTGTTGAGCTCGGCGGCGTCTACAACGTGCGTGACCTGGGCGGCTATCCGACCGCCGACGGCCGAATTGTGAACACCGGACTCCTGTTCCGCGCTTCCAGTCTGCATCGACTGAGCGACGAGGATGCGTGGCGCGAGTTCGGGGCGGCATCCGTGATCGACCTGCGCTACCAGAAGGAGATCGACGCCTTCCCCCTGCCGGACTTCATCGAGGATCCGTTGCACCGGCCGGTGCTCCTGGATGGCTGGAAGGCCATGCCCGGGCTGCCGGAGGAGACACACGGCGAGGACTCGCCGGAGGAGCACCTCGCCTGGGTCTACGCCTGCATGCTGGAACTCGGGGCGTCCACCGTCCGCGAGATCCTCGACCAGCTGACCGAGCCCGACGCACTGCCGGCGATCTTCTTCTGCATGGCCGGCAAGGACCGCACGGGCTTCGTCGCTGCGGTGCTGCTCTCCCTGCTTGGCGTGAGTGACGAGGACATCGCGGATGACTTCGCTCTGAGCGGCGATGAGGTCGTCGCGCTCGTCGACTGGCTGCGCACGCGCGAGGACTATGAGAACCACCCGATGATGAACCAGTCGGAGGGCCTGCTGCGTGCGCCCCGCGCCGCCATGGAGCTCTTCCTCGCTCGCGTCACCGCGGAATACGGAAGCCTGAGTGAGTGGGTCAGCACCCTGTCCGTGCCGGAAGGCGCGATCGAGACCCTGAGGGCCCGACTGCTCTCGTAGTCCCGGAAGAACGCACACCTAACGACAAGCACCACAGGAGGAACCGTGATCGAGCGCCCCGACCTCTACATCGATGGCGGATGGGTGACCCCGTCCGGCTCCGATCTCATCACCGTCGATGAGGCAGCGACCGAGGAGATCATCGGCACGGTCCCGGCCGGCGACGCCGTCGATGCGGAGCGCGCGATCCTCGCGGCGCGTCGTTCGTTCGACGGTTGGTCGACGACGCCGATTGAGGAGCGTGCGGCCGTTGTTCAGGCGATCGCGGCAGGTTTGCGCGAGCGGGAGACCGAACTCGCGGAGATCATGGCGCGGGAGGTCGGCACCCCGCTGGCCATCTCCGTTCGCGTCCAGGTCGGGCTTGCGGCGTCGGTGTTCGAGACCATCGCCGAGGCGGCACTCGAGCTGCCGGCCGAGGAGCGGGTAGGTAACTCCCTCATCATCCGGGCGGCCGCGGGCGTCGTCGGCGCGATCACGCCGTGGAACTACCCGCTGTACCAGCTCGCAGCCAAGGTCGGCCCTGCATTGGCCGCCGGCTGCACGGTCGTCGTCAAGCCGAGCAGCGTTGCGCCGCTGGCGACGTTCACCCTCGCAGAGATCGTCGACGGCCTCGGACTGCCCGACGGCGTCTTCAACCTCGTGTCCGGCCGTGGCGCACTCGTCGGCGACGTGCTGTCATCCCACCCGCAGGTCGACATGGTCAGCCTCACCGGCTCCACGGGTGCCGGTGTGCAGGTGGCGAAGTCGGCGGCGGGCACCATCAAGAAGGTCGCGCTGGAACTCGGCGGCAAGTCGGCTTTCCTGCTCACTGAGGGCGCTGACCTCGATGCGGCCGTCGGTGCTGCCGTCCGTGGCTGCTTCGTCAACAACGGCCAGACCTGCTCGGCCACAACCCGACTGATCGTGCCGGGGGCGCTGCTCGCCGAGGTGGAGGAGCGCGTTGCAGCAGCCGTCAACGCCTTCACCGTCGGCAACCCCCTCGACCCGAGCACGGACCTCGGCCCGGTTGCGTCGGCGGGGCAGTTCCGCACCGTCAAGGAGTACATCGAGATCGGCATGTCGGAGGGCACGCTGATCGCGGGCGGCCCGGGCGCGGTCGATGGCCTCGATCGTGGCTACTTCGTCAAGCCCACCGTGTTCAGCCGGCTCGATCCCGGCGCTCGCGTCGTGCAGGAGGAGATCTTCGGACCGGTCCTCGCGATCGTGCCCTACGAGGGCATCGAGGAGGGCATCGCTATCGCCAACGACAGCGAGTTCGGTCTGTCGGGAGCAGTCTGGGCCGCCGATATTCCTGAGGCCGTGCGGATCGCGAAGCGGCTGCGCACCGGCCAGGTCGCGATCAATGGCGGTCGATTCAATGCGCGGGCGCCATTCGGCGGATTCAAGACGTCGGGTGTCGGCCGCGAACTCGGCCACCATGGGCTGGCCGAGTACTTCGAGCTGATGAGCCTGCAGTTCCCGTCCTCCGATGATCTCGGCAGTTTCGGGCAGACCGTCTAGATGGACCAGCCCTGCGAGTTCCTGTTGGTCCGGCATGCTCGGCCGGAGCCCGACG
>CAIVQM010000107.1 GCA_903908025.1 uncultured bacterium | reverse complement strand
CTGCCGAACTGGTGCGGGCCGAGGCGGAGACCGAGAGGCTGCGCGGCCTGATCGCGGAGTACGTCGCGGCCCGACGCGAGGTGGCGCACCGCTCCCCGCAGTGGTCCGGGCGGTTCTACGCCGCCGAGACGGCGCTGCTCGCGGAGGTGCCGAAGTGAGGCCCGCGCACGGCTGCCGCTGCTGCGGGCTCCAAGGACGCCACCAGGAGGACTGCCTCGTGCCGGTTCTGGCCGCGGTCATCGACGATCGGTATCGGCTGCACAGGCTGATCCGCGAGTTCGTCGCCGCTCGCCACGCCCAGGATGCGTGGGAGTCCTGCAACACGCCGTGCGATGACGATGCCGAGATATGCCCGTCGTGCGCGGAGGGGACGGCGGCCTGCCATCGGGTCAGCCGTGCCGAGGCGGCGCTGGCTGCGGAGGCGGAGAAGTGATCCGGTGCTCGACGTGCCAGCGGTTCGCCAAGCTGATGGTGACGTGGATGCGCCTCGACGACATCTCCCGCATCGACGTGATGTGCGCCAAGCACGGCCTGACCGACGGCACCTGGGAGGACTGGGAAGAGGTCGCGGTGCTGCCTGACCCAGCCGAGCCGACGATCGGCATCCGCGCGAGCGAGGTGAAGCCGTGAGAGACCCCGACGAGGTCCGCGTGCCGCCGGGGCGCAAGGACCGCAAACGTTGGTGTGGCGGCCACGTCGGACGCGAGCACGCACCCGCGTGGAAGGTCTGCAACTATTCGTTCGCCGGGTGGAGCGAGTACGTCTGCGCCATCTGCGGGAAGAAACTCGATCACTGCTTCCCGTGGTTCGGCCAGTGCCGCTGCGGGATGCACGGGAGGAAGCCTTGAACGCGCCCTGCGACCGGCCGTGCTGCGTCTCGATGCGGCGCCTGCTCGGCGAGGCGTTGACAGAGAGAGACGAGTTGCGGGGCCCTGCGGCGAGAACTCGAGAGCTGGAGGACGCCCTGCGCTACGTCCTCTCCCTGAACGTCCTGACCATCCGCGACGTCGAGCGGATGAGCAAACTGATGAAGGAGAAGACCAATGGCATATAGGGTGGCTCGTGCGACGACTGGCAGATGGGCGGTAGAGGACTACGTCGGCAAGGAAGATGGGTGCAGGGTGTTCTACGATCGCGGAAGGGCGTTAGCTCGGGCGAAGTCCTTAAACCAAGCAGATCGGGTTTTGGCCGGACAGCGGGAGGCGGACGAAGGCGATAGGCAGCGGCTGTTCTCGGGAGGGGAGTCAGACTGATGAGCGGTCGCCGAATCACCGACATGAAAGATCGGATCCTAGAGAGATCTATACCCGAGCCAAACACGGGGTGCTGGCTATGGCTTGGCGCCATTATGCCGAACGGATACGGGAGGCAGTCACGGGGGCGGGGTCGGGTAGGCAAGGTTGGCTATGCCCATCGGGTGTCTTACGAGGCGTTCGTGGGGCCAATCCCGGTGGGGCTCGAGATTGACCACAAATGTCGGCAGAGAGCATGCGTTAACCCCCAGCACCTAGAGCCGGTGACGTCTCGGGTGAACCAGCTCCGTGGAGACTCCGCCAGCGGGAAGAACGCGAGAAAGACGCACTGCGATAAAGGGCATGAGTTTACGGATGCGAATACATATCGCCCTCCTCGCGGTACGTCACGTCAGTGTAGGAAGTGTATAGCGGCGCGCGCTGGCCG
>CAIVQM010000106.1 GCA_903908025.1 uncultured bacterium | reverse complement strand
GCCGGTCTCAGCATCGACGATGTCACCGGGAGCCGTCCCCAGCCGCTCCTGCAGGAAGGCGGCCGTGTCACCGTCGGGAATGAAGCAGATGTCATGGCTGTCGGGCTTGCTGGCGACCAGGAGCCCGCGTTGCGCCGCCTCGTCACGCACGACCGACTTCAGGTCGGCGCCCAGCGGGAATGCGGTGTGCGCGAGCTGATCAGCCGTCAGCACCCCGAGCACATAGGACTGGTCCTTCTCCGGATCTGCAGCCCGATGCATCTCGGGACCATTCGGCCCATCGACGATGAGCGCATAGTGGCCGGTCGCGACGACATCGAAGTCCATCGCACGCGCGCGGTCGAGCACGGCCGAGAATTTGATGCGTTCGTTACAGCGCATGCAGGGATTCGGGGTGCGCCCATGGCGGTACTCGTCGAGGAAGTCCGCGACGACATCCTCACTGAACCGCTCGGAGAGGTCCCAGACGTAGAACGGGATCCCCAGCACATCGGCGACGCGGCGAGCATCCCGTGCATCATCCAGCGTGCAGCAGCCCCGAGAGCCTGCGGCGGACGCGGCAGACGTGCGCGATAGGGCCAGATGCACGCCCACCACATCGTGGCCCGCGTCGACCATGCGAGCTGCGGCGACCGACGAGTCGACCCCACCGGACATCGCGGCGATGACCCGCATGTCAGCCGGCTCGGGGGGCGAGCGACCCCGCTCGGCGGGCTCGCTCCACGGCGCCGGGGAGGGCAGCGACGACTGCGGCAATCTCGGCCGGCGTGGTCGCCTCGCCGAGGCTGAACCGCAGCGAGGACCTCGAGAGTGACTCGTTGACACCCATCGCCAGCAGCACATGACTGGGCTCGGGAATCCCTGCTGTGCAGGCGGAACCCGTGGAGCAATCGATGCCAGCGGCGTCCAGCAGCATCAGCAGCAGGTCGCCCTCGCAGCCCGGGAAGGAGAAGTGCACATTGCCAGGCAGCCGTTCGTCTGCACCGACGCCGGGATCCCCGTTGAGGATCGCATCGGGCACGGCCGCACGGATTCCGGCAATCAGTTCCTCGCGAAGGGCAGCGAGCATGAGTAGGCGCTCGGGTTGGCCCTGCACCGCGTGCTCCACCGCGACCGCGAAGCCCACGATGGCGGCGGCGTCGAGGGTGCCCGAGCGGACCTCGCGCTCCTGCCCGCCACCATGCAGCACAGGGGTCAGTTGCACGCGCGGATCGACG
Organism: uncultured bacterium; assembly: GCA_903908025.1. Classification (GTDB taxonomy): domain Bacteria; phylum Actinomycetota; class Actinomycetes; order S36-B12; family S36-B12; genus UBA10649. Next base: position 824 of record CAIVQM010000106.1, on the reverse strand, counting down.
ATCAATGCCCCGACACCGAAGGGCCCGCCGATCTTGTGACTGCTGAGGGTGACGGCATCGGCCTCGAGCGCACCGAGGTCGAGTGGCAGGTACCCGAGCGCCTGCACCGCGTCGGTGTGGAACGGCACCCCAGTAGAGCGGCACAACGCCGCAATCGCGTGCACCGGCTGAACCGTGCCGATCTCGTTATTGGCCCACATCACCGTGCAGACCGCGACCCGATCGGGCTCGGTCAGTGCTGCCTCAATCTCGGCGAGGTCGACGCGCCCCAGCGCATCCACGGCCAGCCACGTGACGTCCGCACCCTGCTGCTCGTGCAGCCACACGACGGGGTCCAGCACCGCGTGATGCTCGATCGAAGACGCGAGAACGCGGTCGGCGCCAACTGAAGCCCGACGCGACCAGTACAGGCCCTTCACCGCCAGGTTGTCGGCCTCCGTGCCGCCGGAGGTGAACACGACCGCGCTGGGTCGCACGCCGAGGTACCCGGCGATCGACTCCCGTGACTCCTCCACCGCGCGCCGCGCACGACGCCCCGAAGCGTGCAGGGACGACGGATTGCCGAGCCGACCAGACTGCTCCACCCATGCGTCGCGCACGGCAGGAAGCATCGGCGTCGTCGCCGCATGATCCAGGTATGTCCGCTCGCCCACAACAGAATCGTAGTGACCGGACCCGAAAGGGCTCAGTTGGCGCGGTTCCGGATCTCCTCGGTCAGCTGGGGCACCACGGTGAACAGGTCGCCGACCACGCCGTAGTCGGCGAGTTCGAAGATCGGTGCCTCGGCGTCCTTGTTGACCACGACGATGGTCTTGGAGGTCTGC
>CAIVQM010000105.1 GCA_903908025.1 uncultured bacterium | reverse complement strand
CGCGAGGGCGGCGATCGCCGCGCGTGCAGCCGGACCGCACACGTCATCGATAAAGCCGACGGGCTGGCTGAGGAGGGCGGACAGGACCTCGGCGTGTGGCTCTGTAGACGCATAGTTCTGGTACTCAAGGTCTCCGCCCTGATGGGCCAGGAGAACGACGCGTGCTCCCGCATCCGACAACTCGCGGACCGTCGGCACGCACGCGCGGATACGCGTGGTATCGGCCAGTCCGCCCGTCGCCGGGTCAAGGGGCGAGTTGATATCCACCCGGCACAGGACTGTCCGTCCGGAGACTTCAACGTCGTCGAGCGTCCTGATGCCGTACCGCACGCTGCCCGGTCCCGCTACTTCATGCCGAGGTACTGGTTCGTCAGCCCAACGGCCTCGAGCCGGTCGGTCTGCATCTCCAGTGCGGCACGGATGGCATCCATCGTCTCGGGCGTGACGACAGCCTCCTGTGGGATGTTGATCGCGAACATCAACTCGCGTCCGCTCACTGCGACCGTCTCGTCGAACACGGCGATTTCGTACATATCCGCACGCTTGTTGCCAAGGTCGCGCGCATACCGAAAGAGCGCCGTGTTTGAGTTGAAGCCTTCAGCGATCTTGACCACGCGAATCCTGGGGTGAGCATTGAACAACTCGATCGCGCCCGCCTTGTCGAGCGGGTTCTTGAGCGTCGCAATGACGTTCACGATGTGTCCGTGCGTCGTGGGCACATGCACAAGGAGACCGGTCGCCTCCACGTGCGGCATGATCGTCATGAGGTCCAGGGCTTGGTGGTTCGGCACCGGCTCCACCTGTGCCACGTCCACGAGGCCCCGGTGGGTGTCACCCGGATCGGCGACCCGGCGGATGATCGTGACCATGACCCGCTCGACGCCAACCGCCCGGTCAAGGCAGTCCACGGCCCGGATGAGCCCAGTGGTATTGCAGCTGGTGAGCTTGAGGTAGTCCTTGCCCAGGCCCTTCTCGTAGTTGGCGTAGCCGTGAAAGAAGACATCGACGATGTCGTTCTTCTCGCCGCCCTGGAAGATCGCCTTTATTCCGCGCGCCTCGTAGATCTCCTTGTTCTTGCGGCCGACACCACCCGGCGTGGAGTCGAGGACGACGTCGGTCTCGCCGAGCGCATCGTCAAGCGTTCCAGCCACTGGGATGCCGACGGCGTCAAATGCGGCCTTCTGCTCAAGCGCCGCGACGAACAGGCGGAAGGGCATGCCGCTCTCGAAGAGGGCGCGCGTGGACAGGGTCGGCGCAACATCAACGACGCCAACGAGGTCCATGTCGCCCTGGCGGGCGACCCCGTCGGCGAGGCGCTGGCCGATGACCCCGTAGCCGACAACGAGAACGCGAGGATTGCTCACGAACAGTTCCTTTCGGGTTGGTGATAGCGCCGCGGGACGGAGGAGGTGCCCCGCGGCGCCAAGGGGGAACGTTGTCAGTGGGGCGTGACGCGGGCGCCAATGGCGGCCGCGATCGCGTCGCCCATCTCGATGGTCTTGGCGGTCCCGCCGAGATCCTTCGTGCGCGGTCCGTTCAGGGCCACATGGCGGAGAGCGTCCATCACGAGGCGAGCGGCCTCCGTCTCGCCCAGATGCTCCAGCATCATCGCGCCAGCCCAGACGGTCGCCATTGGGTTCCCGATGCCCTGGCCGGCACGGCGCGGTGCCGAGCCGTGGATCGGCTCGAACATCGATGGGTACTTACGCTCGGGGTTGAGGTTCGCGCCCGCGGGCAGACCCATGGAGCCCTGCAGCGCTCCACCCAGGTCGGTGATGATGTCGCCGAAGAGGTTGCTTCCCACCACGACGTCAAGCGTCTCGGGCGCGGTCACAAACCGGGCCGCAAGCGCATCGACGTGGTAGTTCGTGATCTCGACCTCGGGGAACTCGCGAGCACCAACCTCGGCGACGATCTCGTCCCACATCACGGCCGTGTAGTTGAGGGCGTTGGACTTGGTCGCGCTCGCGAGGATCTTCCGGCGGCCCTGGGCAAGGCCGAACGCGTAGCGGGCGATCCGCTCCACCCCCTTGCGGGTGAAGAGCGACACCTGGATGGCCGACTCGTCGGGAGTGCCCTCCTTGAAGCGGCCGCCCATCCCCCCGTACTCGCCCTCGGTGTTCTCGCGCACGCACAGGATGTCGATGTCCTTCGGGCCCTTGTCACGCAGCGGCCCCGGGATCCCTTCGAACATCTGGATGGGCCGGAGGTTGACGTACTGGTCGAACTCCTTGCGGATCGGCAGCAGCAGGCCCCACAGCGAGACGTGGTCCGGGACACCGGGGAAGCCGACCGCGCCGAGGTAGATCGCGTCAGAGCTGCGGAGCTGGTCTACGCCATCCTTGGGCATCATCTCGCCGTGTGCCAGGTAGTACTCGCACGACCACGGGAAGTCGGTCGTCGCGATGCTGAAGCTGCCGGTGACTTCGCCGACTCTCCGCAGCACCTTGAGGCCCTCGGGGATCACCTCAACGCCAACTCCATCGCCAGGAATGACTGCGATTTGATACGTGTTCACGGCATCCTCCGGCCTCGTGGGCCTATCGCTGTGAGACAACCTGTGGCGGGCATTCAGGCCCCAGGCGTGCTGCGCATGTGCGAAACCTTCGAGGCGACTTCTGCGCACATGCCGTCGTAGGCCTCGGCGAAGAGACGCAGGATCTCCTCCTCCATGGCGGCGGTGACACGGTCCGGGCTGATGCCCTCGGCTGTGAGCGAGGCCCACACCGATCGGGCTTCCTCAAGCGAGCTGCCCATCAGGTGAGAGGTGTCGCCGTGGTCGCGGAATGCGCTGAGCGCCGCCTCCGGCATCGTAAGGACGGATCCAGGGGCCATAAGCCCATCCACGTACTTCGTCGGGGGCATCTCGCCTCTGGCTCCAACGCTTGCCCAGATGATCGGCTGGAACCGCCCGCCAGCGGCTTCAAGCTCCGGGCGGAACATGTCCCCCAGTTCCCGCACAAGGGCGTAGACGATTTCGGCGTTGGCCAGGGCACCACGGCCGCGCAGGGAGGCGAGGGTCTGTCGCCGGGCATCAGGGCCACTGCCGTTGCTGATGGCGTCGATCAGGTCGTCAATGGGCGGGTCGAGTCGGCCAACGAAGACCGAGGCGTAGGTGGCAACGTCCAGTGACAGGCCCGCGTCTCGGCGCCGGCGCATCGCCCGCATGAAGGCGGCGACGACCGAGGCGTACGTGCTGGTTGAGAAGATGACCGTGATGTTCACGGGAATGCCGTCTGCTAGACAGTCTTCGAACGCCGCGATCCCCTCGGCCGTCGCCGGCATCTTGATCAGCAGGTTCGGGCGATCAACGATG
>CAIVQM010000104.1 GCA_903908025.1 uncultured bacterium | reverse complement strand
GGTTGGCATCGAGCTGGCGGACGCCGAGCGAGATCTTCTGTTCATCGATGCTGATGCCGAGCACGACCGCCTGGATTTCCTGGCCGATTTCGAGGACGTCGCTGGGGCGGGTGATGCGCTTGACCCAGGACAGTTCGGAAACGTGGACGAGACCGTCGACGCCGCCAAGGTCGACGAACGCGCCGAAGTTGACAATGGACGACACGACGCCGCTGCGGATCTGGCCCTTCTGGAGCTGGGTGAGGAACGTCTGGCGAACCTCGCTCTGGGTCTGCTCGAGCCACGCACGACGGGACAGGACCACGTTGTTGCGGTTCTTGTCGAGCTCGATGATCTTCGCCTCGAGCGTCTTGCCGACGTAGGGCTGGAGGTCGCGCACGCGACGCATCTCGACGAGCGATGCGGGCAGGAAGCCGCGCAGGCCGATGTCGATGATGAGTCCGCCCTTGACGACCTCGATGACCTGGCCCTCGACGACGCCGTCCTCTTCCTTGATGCGCTCGATCGTGCCCCAGGCGCGCTCGTACTGTGCGCGCTTCTTGGACAGGATCAGTCGGCCTTCCTTGTCCTCCTTGGTGAGGACGAGGGCCTCGACGTGGTCACCCACGGAGACGACCTGCGACGGATCGACATCATGCTTGATGCTCAGTTCGCGGGAGGGGATGACACCCTCGGTCTTGTAGCCGATGTCGAGGAGAACCTCGTCGCGGTCGACCTTGACGATGATGCCTTCGACGATGTCGCCGTCATTGAAGTACTTGATCGTGGCGTCGATGGCCGCCATGAAGTCCTCGGCCGAGCCGATGTCGTTGATGGCGACCTGGGGCGCGCCGGTGGTGGAAGTCGTAGTGGTTGTCATTGAGTAGGGGATCCTGAAGTAGTCGGCATGCTTCGCGGGCGCGAAACCACCTAAGGCTACGGCAAGCCCGTGGGCGGCGAAACCGGCCTAGTGCGCCGCTTCCTGCCAGCTCGCCCCGAACCCCACGGACACATCCAGGGGCACGGCCAGATCGGCCGCTGAGGCCATCGCCGCCCGCACCAGGGCCTCCAGCTCCTCGTGCTCCCCGGGCCAGACCTCCAGCACCAGTTCGTCGTGCACCTGGAGCAGGAGCCGGCTGCGGAGGCCCGCGGCGGCCAGGGCGGACTGGGTGGTGAGCATCGACACCTTGACGATGTCGGCGGCCGTGCCCTGGATCGGGGCATTGAGCGCCATCCGCTCCGCCATCTCGCGCCGCTGGCGGTTCTCGCTGTTGAGATCGGGCAGGTGACGTCGACGGCCCATCATGGTGGCGGTGTACCCCACCCCTCGTGCCTGCTCCACCACCTCGGCGAGGTAGTCACGGACTCCCCCGAAGCGCTGGAAGTACTCGTCCATGAGGCGCCGGGCCTCGTCGGGCGAGATGTCGAGCTGCTGGGACAGCCCGTACGCCGACAGCCCGTACGCGAGCCCGTAGGACATCGCCTTGATCCGGCGGCGCATCTCGGCATCAACCGATGCCGCCTCGACGCCGAAGACCCGGCTGGCAACCGTGGTGTGCAGGTCCTCGCCGCTCCGGAAGGCATCGATGAGCCCCTCGTCCTCGGACAGGTGGGCCATGATCCGCATCTCGATCTGGCTGTAGTCGGCCGTCATGAGCGACTCGTACCCGGATCCGACGACGAAGCAGCCTCGGATCCGGCGGCCGGCGTCGGTGCGCACGGGGATGTTCTGCAGGTTCGGGTCGGCACTCGACAGGCGTCCGGTTGCCGCAACCATCTGGTTGAAGCTGGTATGAATGCGCCCCTCCGCATCGGCCAGCGGAATCAGCCCGTCGACCGTCTGCCGCAGTTTTGACCTGTCGCGCCAGGCCAGCAACTGCTCGAGCAGTGGATCGCCCGTCTGGGCAAACAGCAGTTGGAGGGATTCGGCGTCCGTCGTGTACCCGGTCTTGATCTTCTTCGTCTTCGGCAGGTTGCGCTCACCGAAGAGGATCTCCTGAAGCTGCTTGGGCGAGCCAAGGTTGAAGGGCCTGCCGACCAGGGCATGCGCCTGCTCCTCGGCGGTGCGCATGTCGGCACCGAACTCCGCCGAGAGGTCGCTCAGCCCCGGTACGTCGACGGCGATTCCGGCGTTCTCCATCTGGGCGAGCAACGGCACCAGCGGCACCTCTACTCCGTCGAGCAGGCCTCGCACCGCCTGCGTGGACAGCCTCGCCTCAAGCTCAACGGCCAGATCGCGCACGACCTCCGCCTCGCGCGCAAGCGAGGTGCGCACGTCGTCACCCGTGTCGAAGAGGAGCTGGTCGCTGCTCGCGGCCTCCCCCATGGTCACGCCGAGCACGCGCTGCGCCACATCAGCGAGGGCATACGACCGGTGTCCCGGTGAGTCGAGATAGGCAGCCAGGGCCGTGTCGATCCGAACACCCGCGAGGGACCGCCCGACGGTGGCAAGGGCCAGAGCAGGGCCCTTGCCGTCGTGGACATCCTTCGCTGCCGCAGGGTCGGCCAGCCAATCAAGAACGGCCGCCCAGGTCGCGGCGTCCGAGCAGTCGAGGAAGGCGGACGTGCCGCGATCGTCGAGGACGACAACAGCGTCGATGGTGCCACGCCCGCGCGCCCACTCGCCGGCGACGGCCACCGCTGGCACACCCGAGATGCCGGCCAGCCAGGCCACGGCGTCACCGCTGCCGACCGTGACGACGGGGCCTGCCACCACCGGCTCGGCCTGCGCCGCCACCGCATCACCGTCGGCGGCCGGCCGCACCTTGTCGAGGCGCTCACGCAGGGCGCGGAACTGCAGGGTGTCGAACAACTGGTCCACCACGGCGCGGTCCCAGCCCTCGAGAGCCGTGTCATCCAGATCGAGGCCCAGTGGCACGTCCGACACCAGATTCGTGAGGTACCTGTTCGTGAGCACCTGCGGCAGGGCAGCGCGGAGGGCATCACCCACCTTGCCGGTGACCTCGTCGGCCCGGTCAACGAGGTCGGCGAGGGTGCCGTACTCACGGATCCACTTGGCGGCGGTCTTCTCCCCGACGCCAGGGATGCCCGGCAGGTTGTCGCTCGGGTCGCCTCGCAGCGCGGCGTAGTCCGGATACTGCTCTGGAGTCAGTCCGTACTTCTCCTCCACCGCGGCGGGGGTCATCCGGGCCAGATCGCTGACGCCCTTCTTCGGATAGAGCACCGTGACCCGGTCACTCACCAGCTGGAAGGCATCGCGGTCGCCCGTGACGATGTCGACTGTCCAATCGCGCTCTCCGGACTCACGAGTCAGGGTGGCGATGATGTCGTCGGCCTCGAACCCGTCGACGCTCAAGGCCGGGATCCCCAGCGCAGTAACAACCTCCTTGATGAGGTCGACCTGTCCGGCGAACTCGACCGGGGATGCGGCGCGGTTCGCCTTGTACTCGGGAAAGGTCTCCGTGCGGAAGGTACGCCGCGAGACATCGAACGCGACCGCCACGTGAGTGGGTCGCTCATCGCGCAGCACATTGATGAGCATGGAGGTGAATCCGAAGACCGCGTTGGTCGGCTGACCTGTCGTGGTCGAGAAGTTCTCGACCGGCAGGGCATAGAAGGCCCGGTAGGCCACGGAATGGCCGTCAATCAGAAGCAGGCGGCATGACGACACTCCGTGATCCTATTCTCAGGTCATGACATCGACTGAAGAGACGACGGACAGATCGCCCATGGGCGCGCTGGGTGACCGCATGGGCATGGTGCTGGTTGAAGCCAGTCCGCAGCGCGTCGTCATCACGATGCCAGTCGCGGGGAACACGCAGCCCTATGGCCTGCTGCACGGTGGCGCCAACGCCG
>CAIVQM010000103.1 GCA_903908025.1 uncultured bacterium | reverse complement strand
GGCGAGGGCGGCGGCCAGCATCACCCGCTGGCGCTGCCCGCCGCTGAGGTCAGCCCCGCCGGACCCAACCGGGGTATCGAGGCCACGTGGCATGGCCGCCACATCGTCCGCGAGTCCTGAGCGGGCCAGCAGGAGCTGGAGCTCGTCGTCGGTCAGCGATCTGGGCCCGCAGATGCTCTCCCGGATCGTCGCGCCCAACGGGTGCGCTCCTTGAAGGACCGCCCCCATCTGTCGCCGCACCGTCGTCGGATCGACCTGTGCCAGATCGTTGCCGCCGTAGCTCACCGTTCCCGCCCACGGATCCTCGAATCCGAGCATGAGTCGCAACAGGGTCGACTTCCCGCTGCCGGATGGGCCCACGACTGCGACGAACTCGCCGGGGGAGACATCGAAGGACATACCCGTGAACAGCGGCGGTCGGTCGGATCGGTAGCCGAACTGCACGTCCTGCAGGGAGACGGCACCAGTGAGAAGCCCCGATTGGGTGCTCGCCTGGTCGCGTTCGGTCGGGCTCGTGAGGATGGGCTCGAGCCGCGCGAGCTGCGGACCGTACTCGGAAAGGGTGAGCAGGTTGGAGCTCAGGGCCAGGGTGGCGATCGTCACCTGGGCAACCGCTGCGTACATCGCCAGGAATACGCCCGGCGCCGCGGGATCACCCGGCATCAGGTCAGCCACCGGCACCACAGCAACGGCGACGACGAAGGCCGTGAGGACCGCCGTCGGAGCTACTCTCTCGATGGTCCAACTGAGGGAGATCGCTCTGAGCCGGGTGCGCATGGAACGTGTGCTGGCACTCTGCGCGCGTGCCCACCTCGCCAACGCACGGTCCTCGGCGCCGGTTGCGCGCCAGGAGACGATGTTCTCCAGCAAGGACAGAAGGAAGGCGTCGGTCTGGCTCCTGTGCTCCAACAAGGGAGTGAGCAGCTCACGGGCTCGCAACTGAATGACGACGGACGCGGCCAGGACCACGACGACGACGCCGGCGGTGATGAAGCCGATCGTGGCCCCTGCGGCGAACAGGTAGCCGATGCTGACGAGGCCGAATACGGATGCGGCCAGGAGTGAGACCACGGAGTCCTCGACCGCCGCACGCGCACGGTCGACAGCGAGGGCGCGGTTCGCGACATCACCCACGGTGCGGGCGCGGAAGAACCCGGCCTTCAGGCGCAGCAGTCGGCTGGCAGCGCCTGCGGAGAGGGTGACATCCATCCGGTCGCGGATCCGGACGACGACGTACCCGCGTTGCAGTGCCAGCAGTGCGAGCGCGGTACTGGCCAGACCAAAGGCGACCAGCAGTGCCAACGCAAGGTCCAATCGACCCAGCGGGAGGGCGACCTCGAACACGGCGGCCGTCGTGACCGGTAGCAGGAGTGCCCCGACTCCCGTTATCGCGGCGAGGAGAATGAACGCCCAGAGGTCTCGGCGCTGCCGACGCAGCGACCATGCGATGAGAGCCGGCCAACGGCTGGTGGTGGGCAGATCGACGGCGAATGCCAGCGCGTCGGCATCGACCCTCTCCGCATGGCGACTGGTCAGCCGCCGGCTCTTCCTGGTGCCGGCGTCGACCATCAGCACACCATGCTCGTCGGCGACGACCAAGGCGGGGCCGGTGTCATTGCGGACGAGCAGCGGCACCGGCACATTCGTGAACCAGCGTCCGGTGAGCCGGACCCGCCACGCCATCAGACCGGATGTGGCAATCGCGGCTTCCATCGTGTCGTCGGCATCGCCCCCGGATCGGGAGATTGATGGTTCGTCCAGCGCCTCGCCGATGAGGGAAAGTGCGTCGTGAATCTGATCAGCCCGATGAGGTGCCGAGAGCACGCTGATTCCATCAGGGGAGGTGAGGGTCCGGACTGCCTCGTCCAGACCAGTTGGTGGGCGTGGGTCCACGGTGTCGTCAGCCATGAGCCAGCTCCGCGAAACGCCCGGACTCGATCAGTTCCTCGAAGGTCCCCTCCTGCACAATACGGCCGCTCTCGAGGACGACAATCCGATCCGCATCCCGAACGGTGCTCAGTCGATGCGCGACCAGCAGACAGGTGCAGCCTCGTGCACGGAGTGCACGGATGACATCGACCTCCACAAGCGGATCGAGGGC
>CAIVQM010000102.1 GCA_903908025.1 uncultured bacterium | reverse complement strand
GCCCGCTGGCGGGCTCATGTGCGTCCTCGAGGACCATCGCCTGCTCCAGCACCGTGAGCGTGTGCTCGTAGACGTCCTTGTGGTGGTGGTGCTCGTCCTCCTCCAGCCGCAGCAGAGGCAGTTCGGGCAGGACGTACTCCGCCAGTCCCGTATCGACCAGCAACGCCAGACCCCGACGCGGATCGGGAGACATCACGATCTTCATCAGCTCGACGCGAATGCGCTCTGCCGACACGATCGACAGGCGTTCCGCCTGCGCGACCATCGCCTCGATCACGTCGTCCGCGACGCTGAAGCCCAACTGCGCGGAGAAGCGGGCCGCGCGCATCATCCGCAGGGGGTCATCGGAGAAGGAGTCGTGCGCCGTGCCGGGAGTGCGGATGACCTTGGCGACGAGGTCGTGCTGTCCGCTGAAGTGATCGACGAGGGACAGTTCCGGCAACCGGATCGCCATGGCGTTGATGGTGAAGTCACGCCGGACGAGGTCACCGTCGAGGGAGTCGCCGAAATTGACCTGCGGCTTGCGTGAGTCGGCGTCGTACTGGTCGGCCCGGTAGGTGGTGATCTCCACCTCTCGGCCATGGACGCGTGCCCCGATCGTGCCGAACCGGATGCCAACGTCCCACGTCGTGTCGGCATAGCCGGCCAGCAGCGCCAGGACCGTCTCCGGGCGGGCGTCCGTCGTGAAGTCCAGATCGGCGTCAGGAGCGGCCGACAGCCGCCCCAGCAGGGCATCACGGACCGGACCCCCCACGAGGGCCAGTTCGTGGCCGGCCGCCGCAAAACGCTCGCCGATCCCGGTCAGCAGGCCAGCGATCGGCGCCAACTCGGCCACGGCGCGACGCTGTGCGTTGTCGTCGGACAGCGGCGTCGGGGTTTCGGGGGTCACGCCAGCAGAGCGTAGACGTATTCGGGACCGGTTTATCCTGCCCGTATGACCACCTCGTCGGAACCGACCCCTCGGCGGGTCGCTGTCCCGAGGGTGGAGGAGACCTCAGCCGGCGGTTTTGTGCTCGATCGCCGCGGTCCCGAGCCGCTGGCGGCCCTCATCGCTCGCCGCGATCGACGGGGCCGGCTGCTGTGGTCGCTGCCCAAGGGACACCTGGAGGCCGACGAGACCCCGGAGCAGGCCGCCGTGCGTGAGGTGTTCGAGGAGACCGGCATCCGCGGGAGCATCCTCGCGAGCCTCGGCACTATCAACTTCTGGTTCATGGCCGACGATCGGCGGATCCACAAGACGGTTCACCACTTCGTGCTCGAGGCCCATGACGATGTCCTGTCCGATGCCGACGCCGAAGTCGCGGAGGTCGCCTGGGTACGGCTGGACGAGGTCTCGGGCCGGTTGCGCTACGCCGACGAGCGCCGCCTGGTCGCCCGGGTGCAGTCCGTCCTCGCCGACCTTGCCGGGCCAGCGGGTTCAGCGTGACGGGGACCCGCCGCCTGGTCGGCCTGCTCCTGGTCGCGTTCCTCGGTGTCGCCGCACCTATCGGGGCCGCAGCGGCAGCCCCCGGTGTCCCCACCGTTGATGACGGGCAGGCAACGCTGCGGATCGTCATCGACGAACTGGTGCCGGCCATCCCCGGCCCCGATGATGTTCTGCGAATCAGTGGCCGGGTGATCAGTTCGGCTCGCACCGCCGTCAGTGATGTCTCGGTCCAACTGCGTCGGTCAGAGAGTCCGTTGGGGACCCGGCAGGACGTCGGCCAGGTGTTCGGCGCCGGGTTGACGCCGGCCACCGGTGACCCCGACGCACGTGTCGTGGCCGGCGCGAGCACAACGGTCGACGCATCACTCCCACCCGGTGGGCGTGGCGCCTTCACCCTGCGAGTTCCCGTCGCCGACCTCGGGTTCACCGAGGCTGGTACCTACGCCCTGGGACTTGAGGCACTGGCCCGCGAGGACGGGGTCGACGCCACCAGTGTGCGCAAGGGTGTCGTTCGGACCTTCCTGTCCTGGTACCCGCCCGGATCCACCGTGACGCCCATCCAACTCGTGTGGCTGTGGCCACTGGCCGATTGGCCGGCGCGCACCGCCGACGGAACCCTGCTCGACAACCGCACGCCCGCCGAGCTGTCACCAGGTGGGCGCCTGGATCAACTCCTCCAGATCGGTGGTCGCTTCCGCAGCACGGTCTCGTGGCTTGCCGACCCCGCCCTCCTGCAGACGGCGGCAGGCATGACACAGGGGTATCAGGTCCTGCAGGACGGTGCCCTCGTCGTCGGGGATCAGGAGCAGCAGGCCGAAACATGGCTGACGGAACTCAGCGACGTCACCCGCGCGGCGGGCCTGCGGGCACTGCCCTATGCCGATATCGATGCATCAGCGGTGACCCGTGCCGGGATGTCCAATGACGTTGTTCGTGCCGTCACACAGGGGCCCGCTGTCGCCTCGAGTGCCCTGGGCTCCGCCGTCGTCGGTGACCTCTACTGGGCCCCGTTCGGCCGGATCAACCGGCCCGCCCTAGACGTCCTCGCCTCGGCCGGCGTGACGACGCTGGTGCTCTCGGCAGACGCGATGCCCGCGACCGATCCGGCCCAGCCCACAGACGGAATGGCCATCGCAGCGCTGCCCACCTCCGTTGGCTCGATCCGCACCGTTCTGACCGACCCGGGCCTGACCAAGACCCTGTCCCTGCCCCAGCGAAGTGCGTCTGACGTCATCCTGGCTCGTCAGCGGTTCCTCGCTGAGACCGCGCTGATCGCCCAAGCCCTGCCGGCCGACCAGTCCGCGCGCGCGGTAGTGGCTGCGCCATCGTCCGTTCGCTGGGCGCCCACCGCGTCGCTGCTCTCCCCTCTCTTGCGCGCTACGCGGACTGCGCCATGGCTGTCAGCCCTGTCCTTGCAGGACCTCCTCACTGCACCGACGTCGTCCACGAGTCGCCAGCGTGCCGGCTACAGCTCGCACGCCCGCGATGCGGAACTCGGCGAGGACTACATGCTGCGCGTGTCACGGCTCAATGCGCGGCTGGACGTCCTGTCCTCGATCATCGACGACCCGACGGGCATCAGTGAGCCCTTCGCAGAGGCGCTGCTGCGCTCCGAGTCGTCTGCCTGGCGCACCGAGCCGCTGGCCGGCGAGCGGCTGCTGACATCAATCTCGGAGGGGCTCGACGAGGAGACCGCACGCGTTCGTGTGCTCTCCGTGGGCACCATCACGTTCTCGGGCGATACCGGGCGGGTACCCGTGACAATCACCAACGAGCTTGATCGCTCCGTCACGGTCGGCCTCGACCTGCGCGGACGTCCCGCACTGCGGCTGTCCTCGGAGCCGCTCACGGGCATTCGGATCGAGGCCGGGAAGATGGCCAGCGTCGACATCGTGGCCCGGGTCGTCGGTGGAGATCCCCTCGCGGTCGACGTGCAACTCCTCGGCCCCGAGGGGGAGTCCTACGGGAAGCCGGCGACCATCACGGTCACATCGACGGCCTACGCGCGCGCAGCGGCCTGGGTAGTCGCTGCGGCCTTCCTCGCGATCCTCGTCTTCGTGGTGGTCGGCGTGACACGGCGCATCCGCAAGGCGCAAGCGGCCCGGGGGCCTTCGGGTCTGGGACGGTAGGACCATGACATCCGCAGAGGAACCGGTGGGAACCGGGTCCGAGGCCGAACTCGCAGGTGTCGAGGCCGAGATCGGCGAGGCCGCACGCGAGTCGCAGGCGGGCGACCTCTCCGCGAATCCGCCGTCCGCAGCCGGCCGAACGATGGCACGCAACAGCGCGGTGATGGCAACGGGCACCGTCGTTTCGCGCGTGACAGGCGTCATGCGCGATGTGGCCATGACGGCCGCACTGGGCTTCTACCTGGTTTCCGACGCCTACTCGCTCGGCAACTCACTGCCGACGATCGTCTACATCCTCGTCATCGGTGGCGCACTCAACGCGGTCTTCATCCCGCAACTCGTGCGACGGATGAAGGAGGATGCGGACGGCGGTCAGGCCTATGCCGACCGGCTGCTCACGCTCGTTGCTACGGGACTCCTCGTCCTCTCTGTGGCCGCCGTCGCTGCAGCCCCGTGGATCGTCGACCTCTACACCCCCGACAACTACCCGGCAAACGAGTTCGACCTCGCCGTCGCCTTCGCCCGGCTGTGCCTGCCGCAGATCTTCTTCTACGGCCTGTACGCGATGCTCAGCCAGGTCCTGAACTCGCGCGGTCGATTCGGTGCACCAATGTTCGCGCCGATCGCCAACAACATCATCGCCATCATCACGTTCGGTCTGTTCATCATCATCGCGGGCACATCCGCCGCTGCTGACGGCCAGTTGTCCAACAATCAGGTGCTGCTCCTCGGCATCGGCACGACTCTCGGGGTGATGCTGCAGGCGCTGATCCTGCTGCCCGTGCTGTGGCGCAGCGGCTACGGCTGGCGTCCCCGCTTCGACTGGCGCGGCGCCGGTCTCGGTAAGGCCGGCTCCCTCGCGGCGTGGACGATCGGCCTCGTACTCGTCAACCAGATCGCCTACATCTTCATCACCCGCATGGCGACACAGGCAAACGTGAATGCCAGCAGCGCCGACCTCGTGGCCGCCGGCCTGACGACCTACCAGAAGGCGCACCTCGTCTTCATGCTGCCGCACAGCGTGATCACGGTCTCCATCGTCACCGCCATGCTGCCCGCGCTGAGTCGCATCGCGCACGACGGCCGACTCGCACAGGTCGGTCTCGACGTCTCACGGACCATGCGCACGGTCGCCACGCTGATCGTCCCGGTCACTGCCGTGCTCATCGTCAATGGTGCTGCCGTCGCGATCCTGCTCTTCGGCTACGGCGCTGCGACGCCCGCACAGGCGGGATTGATGGGACTCATCGTCTCGGTCTTCATGCTGGGGCTGCTGCCCTTCACGCTGTTCTACGTCCTGCTGCGTGGCTACTACGCCCTTGAGGACACCCGGACTCCGTTCCTCCTGACGGTCGTGTTCAGCGTCGTGCTCCTCGGCCTGGCGTTCCCGTTCTTCCAATGGGCGCGGGACGGCGGGGCGCAGGTGGCGGCCATCGCCCTGGCCTACTCGATCTCCTACTGGATCGGATTCCTTCTCACCTGGTGGGTGCTCGCCCGACGGCTCGGCTCGATGGACAGCGGACACACCATCGGCGTACTGGCCCGCTTGATCGTCGCGGGCGGCCTGTCGGCCGCCGTGATGTTCGCGATGGTCCGCGGGCTGCTCACCTGGGAAGGCAGTGAGCTCGACAACGTCAACCGCCTGGCACTGCTGGGGAATGTCATCGCCTCCTCCATTGTCGGAACCGGTGTGTATCTGCTGGCGGCGTGGGTGATGCGCGTGCACGAGGTGAAGGACGTACTGTCCCTCGTGGGCCGAATGGCCGGACGAACACGACGCGTCGGGGGACAGTGAGCAGGCGATGAGGGCAACGGAGCAGCTCGGCCGCTACCAGTTGCTGGACCTCGTGGCGCAGGACGAAGGCGTCGACGGTCGTCCCGATGTCTACCTCTGGCATGCGTACGACGAGGTTCTCGACCGCCCGGTAGCCGTCCGGGTGATGTCAGCCGACGATCCGCGCGCCCCAGCGGTCCTCGGCGCAGCCCAGGCCGCCGCCCTGGTAGACGACCGCCGCCTGCTTCGCGTCCTCGACATCCTGAACCTCACCGCCACAGCGCAGGACCCCGCCCGGATCGCCGTGGTCAGCGAGTGGGCGTCCGGGCGCAATCTGGAGCGGACCCTGCAGGACCGCGGGGGCACGCCATTCGCCGCACCCGAGGCGCTCTCCCTCGTAGCCGACGTCGCCCGCGCGATCGCCGCAGGTCTGGCTGAGAACGTCAGCCACGGCCGACTGCGCCCGTCGAGTGTCTTCATCACGGACGCAGGCGAAGTACGGATCCGCGGCCTCGCGGTCGATGCTGCGGTCTTCGGTCCGCTGCCGGCAGATGACGCCGCCGCCCCACGCGACCCTGGTCAGGCCGATGTCGACGCCCTCGGCTCACTCCTGTACCTGCTCACCACGGGCTACTGGCCGGGCTCGGTGGCTATCACCGCCCCAAGTGCCCCCCGCGCCGGCGACGTGGTGCTGCCGCCGTCGCAGGTGCGGGCGGCGGTGCCCCGCGGCGTTGACGATGTCGTGGCCCGATCGGTGATCAGCGCGGCGCGGACGCGAGGCGTCGCCAGGGTCCCTGATGTGGCGGCCTTCGCCACCATGATCGGGGCGACCCTCGATCACCTGGCCCCGTTGACCACGACGATCCGCGCCGTGCCGCGTACCCCCGGGCGGCGGCGACTGCATACCGGTCTCGTGATCGTCGGCCGGTTGCTTGCCGTCGTCGTAGCTGTCGCCCTGGTTGCCGGCATCGCCTGGGCGGGGTGGGCCCTGATCACCGGCGGCAGTCGCGTCGGTCAGGAAGCGACCTCGACGGCAATCGACGAGATGCTGACCGCTCCCGCCCGGCCAGTGGACGACCTCGCGGGCAGTTCCGTCGAGCGCACGTACCCCATTGTCCGGTACCGGTCCTACGACCCGTTCGGGGACGACGATGGCAACGGCAAGCCCGACAAGCGCAAGGGCAGTGAGAACGAGGAACTGGCCATCACGGTCAACGATGTCGATCCCGACACGGCCTGGCTCACATCGGAATACAGCGCCCCGGACCTCGACGGCAAGGAGGGGACCGGGCTGGTGCTCGATCTGGGCCAGCCGCAGGACATCCAGCAGGTCTCCCTCAACCTCGTCGGTAAGGGCAGTGGGCTCGAGGTCAAGGTCGCTGACCGGATCCTGGCCGACCCGGCCCTGTGGACCCCCCTCGCCTCCGCCTTCGCCCCCCGGGACAGCATCGACATGCGCGCACCGCGCCCCATCACCGGGCGCTACGTGCTCATCTGGTTCACGCAGGTGCCGCCCGCTGTCGATCAGGGCACCGGTGTCTATCAGGGTGGTATCAGGAGCGTGGTGGTCAGCAGCTGACCCCCTAGGCTCGGAGGCGTGAGCGATGACGAGCAGCGCACCGATGCGGAGCTGCTCGCCGCCCATGTCGCGGGAGACCCGGGGGCATTCGAGGTGATCGTCCGCCGGCACCGTGACCGGCTCTGGGCGGTGGCCCTGCGCACCACGGGCGACCCCGAAGAGGCCGCAGACGCCCTCCAGGATGCCTTGATCTCGGCCTTTCGCCGGGCGGACCAGTTTCGTGGTGACTCCGCCGTCACCACCTGGCTGCATCGGATCGTCGTGAATGCCAGCCTCGATCGGCTCCGGCGGCGGGCCGTCCGGTTCGCCCAGCCCCTGCCGGATGACAACGACGATCTGCCGGGCGCCGTGACGGCGGACCCCACCGACCATCTTGACCGGCGGATGACCCAACTGGTCGTCACGGCCGCCCTGGCCGAGCTCCCCGACGATCAGCGAAATGCCGTCGTGCTGGTCGACGTGGAGGGCTGGTCGGTCGAGGAGGCCGCCCGGATGCTCAACTGCCCTGAGGGAACGGTCAAGAGCCGCTGCTTTCGCGGCCGGGCCAAACTGGCCAAACGCTTGGCCTTCCTACGGAACCTGGACCAGACCGAACCCGTCACAACCGCGGAAGGAGGCGAGCCCTCAGCATGACCGACGACAACTACCTGCGAGATGTCGAGGACCAGGCCGACCAGGCCGACCTCGCCTTCACGCAGGAGGCATTGGCCAAACTGGCCTTTCTACGCCCCGACGCACCCGACGCGCCCGGCCTCGATGTCGACTCCGACGAGCCCACGACGATGCCCGACTGGGCCTGGGAGCGGATCTCCCACGCTCTGGCCGCCGAGTCGGAGATCCGCGCACACGGTGCCCCCGCCGTCCCCACCCGGTCTTCGCGCGCGACCCGCTGGGGAGGCGGCCTCGTTGCCGCCTCCGTCGCCGTCGTCGCCCTGGGCCTCGGCGTGACGATGCTGCGTGGCGCGGCAGACGTGGCGGTGGTGGCCGAAGACGCCCCGCCGGCCAGCGTGGTGGCGGAGCCCAAGGCCCTCGAGGCTGCCGGAGCCGCGGCCGCAGCCGACGCTCCCCTGACTACCGACGTCCTCGCGGGACCTGAGCAGATGTCCTTCGCCGGGATGGTGCCCCCCACCCAGATGCTCGTCGACTCCGACACCCGCTATACCGAGGGTGGCCTTCGCCAGCAGGTTCGCTCGGTCCTGTCGAAGCTCGGGGTGGGCGACGAGCAGGAGGCCGTATCTGCCATGACCGCCCCTCCCGTCGTGGAGATCGCCGACTTCCCGGAGACCGGGTTCATGTCATCGGCCGAAAGTCTCAGTGACTGCATCGACCGGTTGATGGAGCAGGCCGAGGCGACGGCCCTGCTGGTCGACCACGCCAGTTACGAAGGACAGGACGCCGGGGTCGTCGTCGCACCGGAGGAGTCCGGCGCCGCGAGTCAGAGTCCGGCACCCATCCTGGGTCGGATGCATGTCTGGGTCATTGATCCCAACTGCGACATCACCACGGCAATCGAACTGACCCTGGCTCCCTAGGCGCCCAACCCCGTCGCCAGATGCGCCGGGGGAATGCCCGGGCCCGTAGGATCGTTGCTAGGGGGGAGATATACCCCCGTAGGTATAACGGCACCGACACCGCAAAGGGGCTCCGCGTGAGCGAGCGCAATGTCATCATCATCGGCTCCGGCCCGGCTGGCTACACCGCCGCCGTCTACGCCGCGCGTGCCCAACTGAACCCACTGGTTTTCGAAGGCTCCGTCACCGCTGGCGGCGCGCTCATGAACACCACCGAGGTCGAGAACTTCCCCGGCTTCACCGACGGCATCATGGGTCCGCAACTCATGGAGCAGATGCGTGCGCAGGCTGTGCGGTTCGGCGCTGAGATCATCACGGACGACGTCACCAGCGTCGACCTCAGCGGCGACGTCAAGACCGTCGTCGACGGTTCCGGAAACACGCACACCGCTCGCGCCGTGATTCTCGCGACGGGCTCGGCCTATCGCGAGCTCGGCCTGCCCAACGAGAAGCGCCTATCGGGCCACGGTGTTTCGTGGTGCGCAACCTGCGACGGATTCTTCTTCCGCGATCAGGACATCGCCGTCGTGGGAGGAGGCGACTCCGCACTGGAGGAGGCCACCTTCCTGACCCGCTTCGCTCGCTCCGTCACACTCATCCACCGGCGTGACGCTCTGCGCGCCAGCAAGATCATGCAGGAGCGCGCCCTCGCCAACGAGAAGCTGCACTTCGCCTGGAACAGCACGATCGACGACATCCTCGGCGATCCCAAGGTCAGTGGACTCGTCCTGCGTGACACCCAGACAGGTGAGACGCGCGAGCTTCCCGTCACCGGCCTGTTCGTCGCGATCGGACACGACCCGCGCTCGGAATTGCTCGCGGGGCAGGTCGACCTCGACGCCGAGGGCTACGTCCTCGTCGAGGAACGCTCAACCCGCACCTCGGTGTCCGGCGTCTTCGCCTGCGGCGATCTCGTCGACCACACCTACCGTCAGGCCATCACGGCAGCCGGTTCCGGCTGTGCTGCGGCCCTCGACGCGGAGCGGTTCCTCGCCGCGAGCGAGTAGCCTGACCGCACCACTCTCACGACCCGTCCCACCATCCGCACGATTCCTCACACCAGGAGAAGCACCATGGGAGCAACCAAGCAGGTCACCGACGCCAGCTTCGCCGACGACGTCCTGATGAGTGACAAGCCTGTCATCGTCGACTTCTGGGCCGAGTGGTGCGGACCGTGCAAGATGGTGGCGCCGATCCTCGAGGAGATCGCCGCGGAGAACGATGGCATCGTCATCGCCAAGCTCAATGTCGACGAGAACCCGCAGACGGCCGCGTCCTACGGCATCACGTCCATCCCGACGCTCAACGTCTACCAGGGCGGTCAGATCGTCAAGACCATCATCGGAGCAAAGCCCAAGGCGGCCCTGCTCGCTGACCTCGCTCCCTACCTGTAGCCGGGCAGTTCAGGCCCTCCCGTGACAGCCGGACTTCGTCTTGGCGACGAAGGCGCGGCTGTCGCAGAGGTGCGAGCCCGCCTTGCCCAACAGGGGCTCTGCCAGGACATCGCCAATGGGGATCCGAGTCGGTTCGACGATGAACTCGATCGGGCCGTCCGCACCTTTCAGCAGGAGCGCGGTATCACCGTCGATGGCATCGTCGGCCCCCATACCTTCCGGCGCCTCGAGGAGGCCCGCTGGCAACTAGGTGATCGGGTGCTGTCGTATGTGCCGGGGCACCTGATGACGGGCGACGATGTCACGGAGTTGCAGCGTCGGCTGAACCAACTCGGGTTCGCCGCCGGGCGGGCGGACGGACTCTTCGGCGTGCATACCGACGCGGCAATGCGTGAGTTCCAGAAGGGGGTGGGCGTTCGCGCGGACGGCACGTGTGGACCCGACACCTTCCGAGCCTTCGAACGACTCGTGCGCACCATTTCCGGCGGCAACGCCGCAACCCTGCGCGACCACATCACCGTCGCCGAACTCCAGACAGGCGTTGCCGACAAGGTCATCGTCCTCGATCCCGGCGACACCGTCGATCCCGACCTCTGCCACTCGATCGCCGTGCGTGTCGAAGGCCGACTCGCCGCCCTCGGCACCCAGGTGCTCCTCACCCGTCCCGCCCATCGTGATCCCGATCTGCCGCGCGGCGACGATGTCTCTCGAGCGCAGTTCGCCAATGACATCGGCGCCGACCTCGTGCTCTCGCTGCACGTCGACCGGGTGGCGAGTGCGCGGCCGAACGGCCTGGTCACCTTCTACTTCGGGGATCCGCGCGGTGGCGCGCATTCGGCGAGTGGACGACTACTCGCGGAACGCGTGCAGTCCGAGCTGCACGCCCGCACCGACCTGCTCGACTGCCAGACACACCCGCGCACGTGGGATCTGCTGCGCATGACCCGGATGCCCGCCGTACGCGTCGAACTGGGTTACCTGTCCAACGATGGTGATGCGCGCCGACTCACGAGTGCGGCCTTTCAGGACGTGCTCGCCGAAGGCTTGGCAGCCGCAGTGACCGGATTCTGCGCGCCTCGTTAACTCGCGTCGGGACGCGGTAATACCAGGCGAATCAGAAAGCCGATGAGGATTCCCAGGCCGAGTAGTCCGATGAGACCCAGTGCACGCCGCATGTTCGCCGTCCTCTCTGTGCCTCTACTCTAGGCGCGGCGGCACGGATGGTGCCCACGATTTCAGGACAGTGAGGTGAGCATGGGCGGTTCACGCCTCGATCCCTGGGTGGACTCCTACGCCAGTCGCGCGAAAGCAATGCGCGCCTCGGAGATCCGAGCCCTCTTCGCCGTCGCATCCCGTCCCGAGGTCGTGTCACTGGCTGGCGGCATGCCGTTCGTCCAGGCCCTGCCGGTCGAGATGATGGCCGACACCGCACGCCGGGTGCTTTACGAGCGCGGCGCACAGGCGCTGCAGTATGGCTCGGGCCAG
Source organism: uncultured bacterium (assembly GCA_903908025.1). Lineage (GTDB taxonomy): Bacteria > Actinomycetota > Actinomycetes > S36-B12 > S36-B12 > UBA10649. Next base: position 4,390 of record CAIVQM010000102.1, on the reverse strand, counting down.
GGTGATGTCACCTTGCGGGAACAGATCCTCGACGTGATCGGTGAGGTCGGCGTCATCGCCCACCCCGATGACATCGTCGTGACGACGGGTTCGCAGATGGCACTCGACCTCGTCACCCGGGTGTTCTGTGATCCGGGGGACGTCGTTCTCGTCGAGGCCCCGTCCTATGTCGGCGCCCTCGGCGTCTTCCGGGCCTATGAGTGCGAAGTCATCCACGTCGCCATGGACGACGAAGGGCTGGTGCCCAGCGCACTGTCGGAGGCGATCACCGCCACCCGCGCCGCTGGCAAGCGCGTGAAGCTGATCTACACGATCCCGAGTTTCCACAACCCCGCGGGAGTTACGCAGGGTCCGGCTCGTCGCGCAGAGATCCTGGCTATCGCTCAGAGCGCTGGCATCGCCATCCTCGAGGACGACCCGTACGGTCTGCTCGGCTTCGAGGGCGAGCCGCCGCGGGCCATCCGCGCTGACGATCCCGACGGTGTCATCTACCTGGGGTCGTTCTCGAAGACCATTGCGTCCGGCCTGCGGGTCGGTTGGGCCGTCGCACCGCATGGCGTGCGCGAAAAGTTGGTGCTGGCCAACGAGTCTGCGGTTCTCTGCCCATCGAACTACACGCAACTGACCATCTCCGAGTACCTCGCCACCCAGCCGTGGCGCGAGCAGATCAAGACCTTCCAGGAGGTCTATCATGAGCGCCGCGATGCGCTCCTCGAATCACTCCAGGCCATGATGCCCGAGGGCACCACGTGGACGATTCCGGCAGGTGGCTTCTACTCGTGGCTGACCCTGCCGCACGGGCTCGATGCCACCGCGATGCTGCCGCGAGCGGTGGCCAATCTCGTCGCCTACGTCCCGGGCACGGGCTTCTACGTAGACGGCCAGGGTCGGCAGAACATGCGCCTGTCGTACTGCTACCCGGAGCCCGACCGCATTCGCGAGGGTGTCCGTCGACTTGCTGCGGTCATCGAAAGTGAGTTGGAGGTCGTACAGACCTTCGGTACGACCCACGCGCAAGCCATCACGGGTTCGTCCGTTCCCGCCCCTGACCTCGAGTAGGAGAACCCATGCACGTGCTCGTGCTGTCCGGTGGCCTGTCCACTGAGCGTGACGTGTCGCTGCGATCTGGCCGCCGCGTCGCTGAGTCCCTTCGGACCGAGCGTCCCGACTGGGAGGTAGCCGAGCAAGACGTCGATGCCGCTCTCCTTGACCGGCTTCGCGAGCATCGCCCGGACTGCATCGTCCCCCTCCTGCATGGCGCTGCCGGCGAGGACGGTGCCCTGCGGGATGTGTTGGAGTCATTGGGAATTCCGTACGTAGGTTCCAGTGCAGCGGCCAGTCGGCTGGCCTTCGACAAGCCCATCGCCAAGCAGTTGGCGAAGGATGCCGGAATCCGCACGCCGGGCTGCGTCGCAATGCCGCAGTCGACCTTCCGTGAACTCGGTGCGGCTGCCGTGCTCGACGCTGTGGTCGGGCGGCTCGGCCTTCCACTTGTGGTCAAGCCCACCAAGGGTGGCTCCTCCCTCGGGACCTCGATCGTGCATCAGGCGGCTGACCTCCCTGCGGCGATGGTGGGCGCTTTCGCGTACGGCGACGTCGTCCTGATGGAGCAGTACGTGTCCGGCACTGAGGTAACCGTCGGCGTATTCGACCGCGAGGGTGACGTTCTCGCGCTCTCCGTTGTCGAGATCGTGCCGCCCGGTGAGTTGTATGACTATGCAGCGCGCTACACCGCTGGCACCACGGAGTTCTTCTGCCCCGCGCGACTCAGTGACGAGCACGCCGTTCTCGCGCAGGCACAAGCGCTGAACGTGCACCTGCTGCTGGGCCTGCGTGACTGGTCGCGCAGCGACATGATCATCGATGCCGACGGTCAGCCATGGTTCCTCGAAGTGAACGTCGCACCCGGAATGACCGAGACATCACTGTTCCCGCAGGCGCTGGCCGCCGCCGACGTTACGGTGGGCTCACTGATCGCGGAGCTCGTCGAAGTGGCGGTCGAGCGCGTCTAGCTGATCAGCCCCGCGCAATCAGGTCGGCAATCCTTCGCAGATCGTCGATGTCCGCGCAGTCGACGATGAGGCGTCCGCGGGACGTGCGCGTCGCGAAGCCGTCCGCACTCACCCTGGTGTCGAGGGCGTCGGCAGCGCGACCGGTGAACTCCGTGACCGCATCAGCAGTTTCGGCATCACGTGGCAGGGACACTCGTGACCTCGTTGAGGACTTGCGTCGTCGTCCATCTCCATCGCCCACGATGATGATCTCCTCGACGGACCGAACGCTCAAGCCTTCGGCGACGATGCGGGTAGCCAGGGCATCCATGGCGACGGGGTCGTCAAGGGACAGCAGGGCCCGCGCGTGCCCGGCACTGAGCACACCGGCAGCAACGCGGCGCTGCACATCCGGCGGGAGTTTGAGCAGCCGAAGCGTGTTCGACACCTGTGGGCGCGAACGGCCGATCCGGCGGGCGAGCTCGTCCTGGGTGCAGCCGAAGTCAGAGAGCAGTTGCTGGTAGGCGGCCGCCTCTTCCAGCGGGTTCAGGTCCGCGCGGTGCAGGTTCTCCAGCAGGGCGTTGCGCAGCATCGCATCGTCATCGGTTTCGCGGATGATCGCCGGGATGGCCGTGATGCCGGCTTCCTTGGATGCACGTAGGCGACGTTCACCAGCAATCAGCTCGTAGGTCTGCGGGCCGGTTCGGCGCACGACGATGGGTTGCAGGAGGCCGATCTCACGGATGGAGAAGACCAGTTCGGCCAGGGCGTCCTCATCGAAGACGGTTCGCGGCTGACGCGGGTTGGGCAGCACCTGTTCGATCGGTAGTTCGTCGTACGTCGCGCCCATCGGCCCGGCGGGCACGGTCTGCGCGGTCGACTCGGCCGCCTCGACCACTGTGGTCGGGGTGGAGGATGGGATGAGGGCGCCCAGACCCTTGCCCAGGCCTCGCTTCGGGGCCGCTGCCATGTCACTCCTTTGGGGGAAAACTATGGGTATTTGTCGGTAATAAGCCTATATGTCTGTGGATAACCCTGTTGATAGTCGGGTTGCCATCTCGACCACCTGAGCTGCCGCCTCCCGGTACGCGATGGCACCGGATGAGGTCGGGTCGTACGTCACAACCGTCTGGCCGTAGGAGGGCGCCTCGGATACCCGGACCGAGCGCGGGATGACCGTCGCCAGTACCTGTGCACCGAAGTGGGTACGGACCTCATCTGCCACCTGGGAGGCCAGTCGGGTACGACCGTCGTACATGGTCAGCAGGATCGCGCTCACCGCGAGGTCGGGGTTCAGGTGGGTACGAACCATGTCGACGGTGCGGAGTAGTTGTGAAAGCCCCTCGAGGGCGTAGTACTCGCACTGAATGGGCAGCAGGACCTCGCGGGCGGCCACCAGGCCATTGAGGGTAAGCAGGCCGAGGCTGGGTGGGCAGTCCAGGAAGACGTAGTCGAACTGCTTGGTCGTCAGCAATGAATCGATGGCCCGGCGGAGTCGGTACTCCCGCGCCACCTGGGCAACGAGTTCGATTTCCGCGCCCGCCAGATCGATCGTCGCTGGCGCGGCCCACAGCCCCGGAATGTCTGGGCACTCCTGCAGCACCTCGGCGAGGGTGAGTTCGCCGCCCAGCACCTCGTAAACACTCGGGGTGCCCTCACGGTGATCCACGCCCAGTGCGGTGGAGGCGTTCCCCTGCGGATCCATGTCGATCACCAGCACCCGGTGGCCGGCCTGCGCGATCGCTGCGGCGATATTGACGGTGCTGGTTGTCTTGCCGACGCCACCCTTCTGGTTGGCGACGGTGATGATCCGGGTCATACCTGCTGATCCGATGTGGCCGGCCAGCCCAGGCCCGCGGGGCTGGCTGATGCCGGTGTTTCACGGGAAACATCGCCCGGTCCCCCTGCCGGCCACCCGAGGCCGGCCGGCTGACGCCCGGCGGTGGCGGCGTCTAGGTTGGTGGTCACGGCGTCATTGTGCCGCACCACGGGTTCCCGTGATGACGGTAGTACCGGGATCGACAATGTCCGCGCCGACGATGCGCACGATGAGTCCGGTGAGACCGGCGGATCGTGCCACCGCCTGCGACTCAAGCAGCTCCTGTTCAGCGCTACTGCCCTTGAGTGCGACCAGTGAGCCACCGAGGGCGAGCAGGGGAACCGTCCAGCCGATCAGGCGACTGAGGGGGGCAACTGCTCGGGCGGTGACGACGTCGAAGGGCACGAAGTCCGGACGTGCCATGACCTCCTCGGCCCGACCCCGCCACACCTGCGCACGATCGCCCAGGCCCAGCTCGGCACTGGCCTCCGAGAGGAAGGTGCTGCGTCGCAGCAGTGGTTCGATCATGACCACCTGGATATCCGGGCGGCAGATCGCCCACACCAGACCCGGCAGGCCG
>CAIVQM010000101.1 GCA_903908025.1 uncultured bacterium | reverse complement strand
CGAGATCTTGGTGCCAGGCGGGTACTGACGCCGCTGGTTCTCGGCAAGGTCGGTCAGGCGCAGGATCCGCTCGACGAGATCGACGTCAAAGCCCAGCGCGACGAGGTCGACTGCGCTGCTGTCACCAGCGACGTAGGCGTCGAGGAGCTGGTCGAGGATCGCATACTCCGGCAGGGAGTCGGTGTCCTGCTGGCCCGGCCGCAGTTCGGCGCTCGGAGGCTTCTCGATGCTGTTGGGCGGGATCGGCGCGGTGTGGCCCGTCATCTCGGCCTGCGCATTGCGCCATCGCGCGAGCTCCCAGACGAGGGTCTTGGGCACGTCCTTGATCGGGGCGTATCCGCCGACCGCATCGCCGTAGATCGTGGAGTAGCCGACGGACAGCTCACTCTTGTTGCCCGTGGCGAGGACGAGGTGGCCCTCGGCATTCGAGAGGGCCATCAGGGTCGTGCCGCGCACGCGTGCCTGCAGGTTCTCCTCGGCCAGACCCGACAGGGTCAGGGCGGACTGGTACGCGTCGACCATGGGAGCGATCGGCACGGTGCGGATGTTCACGCCGGTGCGGTTGGCGAGGTCGTAGGCATCGCCGACGGAGTGCTCGGACGAGTACGCGCTGGGCATGGCCACCCCGAAGACCCGCTCCGGTCCGAAGGAATCGCAGGCGATTGCCGCTACGAGGGCGGAGTCGATACCGCCGCTGAGGCCCAGCAGCACCGAGCGGAAGCCGTTCTTCTCGACATAGTCGCGCAGGGCGAGCACGAGGGCGCCGTAGACCTCGGCGTGCGAGTCGAGTCGTGGTGCGATGGCGCCGGGGGATGGCGTTGGATCAGCGGGGTCGACATCGACGATGAGCAGTGCGTCCTCGAACTGCGGTGCGCGGGCGAGCACGGTGCCATCGGGTGCGACGACGAGCGAGTCGCCGTCGAATACCAGTTCATCCTGTCCGCCGACGAGATTCACATACGCGAGGACGGCACCGGACTCGCGGGCTCGCTGTTGGCACAGCGCGAGCCGCACGTCGTCCTTGTCACGCTCGTAGGGTGACGCATTCAGTACGGCCAGGACCGCGGCGCCCCGCTCACGCGTCCATGTGACCGGGCCGCCCTCCTGCCACAGGTCCTCGCAGATCGCAATCGACACCGCGACGCCATCGACATCAACGACCAGCGGTTCATCCCCGGATACGAAGTAGCGGGCCTCGTCGAAGACGCCGTAGTTCGGCAGGTGGTGCTTGACGTAGCGGGCAACGACCTGCCCGTCGCGCACGACCGCGGCGGCGTTGACGGGTGCTCGGTGTGGCCGACCGGGTGCCGCGGCGGGTCCCTCATCGAGGTAATCCAGGTATCCGACGAGACAGGTGATGCTTCCGTGGCCGTCGTCGGCCAGCGTCGCGGCCAGGTCGTGCATCGCGGCGCGCGACGCAGCCTGGAAGGAAGGGCGCAGCGCAAGGTCCTCGACGGGGTAGCCCGTCAGGACCAGTTCGGGGAGGATCACGAGCCGGGCAGCCTGGCGGGCGGCCGCTGCGACACTGGCGCGCACAAGCGCCGAATTGCCGGTGAGGTCGCCGACGGTCGGGTTGACCTGAGCGAGTGCGATGCGGATGGGCGCCACGGGGCGACCCTACTGCCCTGTGTTAACGCCGATGTAACACGCGGAGGGCCACTATGGGTCCATGGACAAGCAGGCAGAGTTCGTGCTGCGCACGATCGAAGAGCGGGACATCCGGTTCGTGCGACTGTGGTTCACCGATGTGCT
>CAIVQM010000100.1 GCA_903908025.1 uncultured bacterium | reverse complement strand
GTCGGCTTCCACATCGCGTTCCTGCTCGACTACCAGGGGCTCGCTGGACCGCCTGCACTGACCGAGGCCAACGCCCTCGCCTCGTTCGCTGGGGTACTGAGTCCGCTCGCGGTCGGCATCGGGGCCGCCACCGTTCTGGGCTGGCGCTGGGGAATCTGGATCGCGGTCGTTGCCCTGGTTGCGGTCGAGTTCTGGCGTGGTCGGCATGTCGCCGTGTTCGGCACACGTGGCCTGGCCGCGCATGAGGCTGAAGGTGGTCGGTTCGGCAGTCGGGTCTACTGGTCGCTGAGCGCAATCATGTGCTTCCTCGGCGCCGAGTTCTGCCTGACGTACTGGGGTCCTGACCTGCTGCGCGAACGCTGCGGTTTCGGGCCCGCAGCCGCCGCCGCATCGCTCATGGCGGTCATCGGCGGAATGCTGATCGGCCGGCTCGGCGGATCGCGCCTCGCCGAGCGGATTCCCACGGAACGTCTCCTTAAGGCCTCCGTCGTCTTCGCGATCGCCTCGTTCTCGCTCGCCTGGCTTTTCACCCAGTGGCCGATCGTCCTGCTCGGCATGCTGCTCACCGGCGTGGGCATCGGCATCCACTGGCCCCTCGGCGTGGCCCGCGTCGTGCGAGCCTCCGGCGGGATGACCGACCGCGCGTCAGCGGCCTCGTCCATCGCCGGCAGCATCGCGATCGCGATCGCCCCGTTCGCCCTCGGCGTCCTCTCGGACACGGTCGGCTTCCACATCGCGTTCCTGCTCGTGCCACTCCTGCTGGCCGGAGCCCTCGTCATCCTCGTGGCGCGGCCGGAGCCCGACGTCGCCGCACCTCTGCGATAGCGATCACGAGTCCGGCAAACCCAACCAGCCCAACGGCGAGCACGGCCACCGGCATCGACGCATCATCGGTACTGACCGGCGCCGCATCGGCGGACGGCCCCGGGCTGGGTGCGGCAGACGCTGCAGCGCTCGGGCTTGCAACGGGAGTAGGGGCGTTCGCGGCTGTCACCGGCAGTTCGACGCGCAGCAACCGATCGTCCCGCTCCCCCGCGACCAGCAGCGCAGTGCCGTCGGGCGTCCAGGTCATCGCCTCACCCTGCAACTGAAGTGGCAGGTAGACCGTCTGCGGGTCACTGCCCGGCGGCAGTCCGACGAAAGTGACCGCGTCTACGTAGTCGCGCAGCGCGTACCCGCTGCCGTCCGGTCGCACCGATCCGTCGGTGACGAACGCACCCTCGCGCCGAACGGGCTTCGCGATGTTGACCTGGTCCGGCAGCAGTCGGTCCGGCAGTGCGTACAACCGCCCACGCGCAGACTGCTTCGTCACCACCCACACCCGCAGCGAGTTCGGGTCGCTGAGGATCGCCTCGGCATTGTGCGGTCGGTCGGAGTAGGTGAAGCGATAGGTGCGCGAGGCGAGCGTGCGATCCTGCAGAACCTTCGGCTCGCGCACCCGATGCAGTCGCACCTCCGACCACGAGTCGACGTTGTCGCCGATGTCGGCGACCCACAGGATCGGGCGGCCCTTCCTGTCGCGACCCGAACCGATCGCCTCGATGTCGCGCGCATCGATTCCGTCGATCGTGAGGGTGGCGAGGGTCCGGCAGGTCCGCCCATCGACCGCATAGATGCGCGGACCGCCGGACGAGTCGTTGTGCAGGTACAGCACCCCAGGGTGCATCTGGCTGTACGTCATCCCACTGATCTCGGTGAAGCGGGAGTCCGTGAATCTGCAGACCGTGCTGACTCCGTCAGCGGCGGCGGCCGGCGCGGGCGACATGACCACCGCGAGAGCAGCCACCACGGTGAGCGCCCCGAACAACGTCCAGCGGGGCACGGCTACCTCCGCAGTGCGGCGAGGAACACCACCACCGTGAGGGAGATCAGGACCGCAAGCGTGACAAAGCGACGG
>CAIVQM010000099.1 GCA_903908025.1 uncultured bacterium | reverse complement strand
ATCCACATCGCCATCAGCACTGTGGTGTCCGAGCTCGTGGAGCCGGCACGGCTTCAGTACTTCAGCTTTGACCCGGCCGTGGATCTCAGCCGGGATGATCCGAGCACCTGGTCTACCAAGCGCGCCGCACTCGAGGAATACTTCGGATCGCTTGACTCCGCTCCCGGCAATGACGGTCTCCACGCGCAGCTCTCAATGCACGAGAGCCCAGTGACAGCAGCCGCGTATGCGCGGCCCAACGAGTTGCTTCGCTCGATCTACCGAGGGTCCTCGGTACCCGCTGGATCGATCGAGAAGGGGATCGCGGAGTAGTCGGCCGCGAGCCTGGCGGCCGTCTCAAGGCCAATCTGCTCGAGCACCCACGTCCTCGCATCAGCAAGCGCCTGCGCCCGCCGAGGTGCTGGCAGGTTGCTCTGCTGCGGACTGTCGGGATCGCCCTTGCCCAAGGCGTGCATGAGGCCGGCGAAGGTGTCGTCCGGGGAAATCGACTCTTCCGGCTCGCTCCCGGTCAGGCGCGCCACCAGGCCAGCGAGCGCCAACGGGGTGGAGGCGCGGATGGTCTCGAAGGCGATGACGTGCACATTCGATATGGCGTATAGGCCGAGCCATGCCTCCCACCGCGCCTGTTCCTCCGCGACGTCAACGAGGTGGGTGCCCCCTCGGCCCACGACCAGGGACGCCGCGCAGTCGACGAAGGACCGGACCGCGCACACGACCGCTGCGTCCGAACCTCCTCCTGAGGCGAGGCTCGCGATCGCCGTCGGGGTGTGCTTGGGGTACTCCCAGAGCGAGAAGCGATCCTCCGCAGTGTCGAGTTCCGGGATGTGGTGCCGAAACGCCGCCCGCACCACGGTCTGCAGCGACGTGGTGCCCGACCGGGGGTAGCCGGCCACCATGATCAACGGAGCCTGCACTTCGCCGTCCACGAGCATGCGGTACTCGCGTTCACTGGCCTCGCCGCCCATCACGCCCTGGAACCGGCGCTCGGATCTGCGCCAGCCATCACCCGACGCCGCCTGAGTCGCGCAGCGGAGGGAAAGGAACGGCTCTGGTGAGCGGTGGGCGAGGATGCGCCGGCGGCTTGCTCGCTCGAGCGGTTGGTAGACCGATGTGCGCCAAAGCGCTCGCACGCCCGTGCTGGGGGGCATTTCATCGGGCTCCACAGCCATCGCCGACCACAGTCCATCGGCCATCCGGCGAGCGGCTGCCGGCTCCATCTGCCCCATGTCTGCCTAGCCTAGGCCGAGGCTGGCGCCGAACCGCGTCAGCGACGACCGCCCTCTAGGATCCAGTCAATGGTCGCTCGCCTGCGGAATTCGTGGCACCTCCTCGTGCCAGCGTTCACGACGCTGGTAATCGGACTGTGGGGTCTCGGCACCCCCGCACCCTGGGGCGACGAGCAGGTCACGATCGATGCCGTGCAGTACCCCCTGCACCACCTGTGGGAGGCACCGCTCCTTCCGTACTACGGGGTCATGTGGGTCTGGTCGATCGGCGGCCATCTCGATGACATCGCGTGGCTGCGCCTGTTCAGCGTGCTGTGCATGGTCGGTGCAAGCGTCTTCGCCGCAGCGACCGCAAAGCTCCTTGCCAACGCCATCGCCGGAGTCGCCGCCGGCCTGATCTTCGCCCTGGCACCACTCGTCGAGCGGTATTCGCAGGAAGCCCGGGTCTACGCCCTCGCCACCATGCTGGTCGCCGCTGCGACCTGGTCGCTGATCCTGGCCCTGACGGATAAGCGGCGGCGCTGGTGGATCGGCTACGCGATAGCCCTCGTGGCCGCGGCTGGCATGTTCCCCATCAGCCTCGCCGTCGTTCCGGCGCACGCCATCATCCTCACCGGCTTCCCGGAATGGCAGGCCAACCTGCGCCGCTGGTTCCTCTGGTGCCTGTGGCTGCTTCCCGTGGCCGCCGCCCAAGTCTGGATGTCGACACGGTTCGGGTTCATGCATTCCAACTTCGCCAAACCGGACCTGCAGGCGATTCTCGGCTCACCCGCCATCATCCTTGGCTCCACCTTCGGCGTTGCCGTGGTCGTCCTCGGACTCACAACGCGCATCGGACTGCGATGGGTGCTCGGCACCGCACTTGGTGTCGCAAGTGTGGCCATCGTCTCCTGGCTCTCCACGAGCTGGTGGCTCGAGCGGTCGTTCAAGCCCCTCACCACCCTGCTGTGCATCGCGGCGGGCCTGGCCCTTGCGAAGGTGGGCCGCGCGCAGGTTGTCGCTGTCCTGGTTGTCCTCGCAATCGTCGCGTTCCCCGAGCTCCAGGCCGCACGACAGCCCGAGGCACGCGGCTCGGATGCTCGCGAGATCGCCGTCATCATGGATGCCAACGGCACCAAGGGCGACTTCGTGCTTCAGGACCAGGAGGCGCTGCCGTGGTGGACGGTCGAGCACATCCTCAAGGACTGGGAACGCTTCACGGTGACGAAGACACCGGTTCCGGGACGCTACTGGGAACTCCTGGTCGAACCCACCTGCCAGGACTTCCGCGAGTGGAAGATCATCGGCGAGGTCCCGCTACGCCTGTGTCTGTGATGAGAGCCGCTACCGGATTCGCACGGGAACGCTGACGGTCAGGTCGGGTGAGCACAGCTCCGAATCCGTGGTCGCTCCGCTGATGATGGCGCAGACCAGCGGCAAACCCGCTGCAGCGTCAGACAGCCGGTCAAGACCGATGGCATTGTTCCCGTTCACCGACAAATCCCGCAGCCCCTGAGCCATCGGTGCTGCTGCCTCCTCCGCGGTCAGGTCGGAGATGAGGACGATCTGCAGGTTGGGATCACGCAGGTCCACCTCCAGAGCAAGGGATCTCACCAGTTCGACAGCATCCAGCGGCTCCTGCGCGACGATGGCAACGGACGAACCCCCAGCGCCGCGTGCCAGTGCGACAACCCTGTCGAGGGCAGCGCTGTAGGACTGCGTCGCGTCACGATTCACCTCGGACTCTTCACGCAGATGCCGGAGTCCCGCTGGCACTGAGGCCATAACCACCACGCCGTATATGCAGACGCACGTCAGGGCGATCCATGAAGCAATGGTCGTCGAGCGATGGTCAGCACGCCTGACCGCACCGACCGCAAGAGCCACCGCCGCCAGCAGGCCCAACGCCTTGAATAGTTGCGGAACCAGTTCGTAGCGTGCATAGGCGTAGCCATGGATGCCGTACAGCCAAGCGTCGTAGAAGCGCCAGAGGAAGGCCAGAGCAACCAATGCACCCACCAGCAGTGTCGCCGACTGCCCGCGTCTTCCCCGGACCCAGGCCCACACCACGAAACTCAGGATCAAAAGTGCTGCACCTGGGAGCCAGTACCACCGGTACGTCACGAGTAGGGATTCGAGGGCGCCAGCCAGGCGCGGGGATCCCGTATCGGCGCCGTACTGGTCCCTTCCTCCCTGCAACGTGTTTGCCAATGCCATCATCAGCAGCACGGCGGGGAGCAATCCGGCAATGCCCGCGATGAGTTCGTAGCGCCGGCGACCCAAACTGGCGACTCGATACACGGCCATGATCAGTGGCGCGGCCGCCACGACAACGAAGTTCTCCTTGCCCAGAACGCTCAACGTCACCCCGATGAGGACCGCCGTCCACCAGGCGGGACGCCGGTCGAAGCCCAGCGCCGTCAGCCCGACGAGCAGCAATCCGAATCCAAGAATGGCAATGCGCTCGGATGCGCCGAGCCGAGTCGCGAAATCGGTCCAAGCGCCCAGGCTCGCGAGGAGACTTGTCGCGATCACGGCACCCGCCGCCGAGGTCAATACGGCAAGCCACGATCGACTGATGCGGGCAGCGGCCGTGAACCACCACGCGGCCGAGAAGCCCATGAGTGCACATGCGGCAATGAACATCACGAGCGCAGACAGGTAGTACATGCGCACGTCGGTCCCGAAGAAGACGGACTCGATGATCTTCGCGACGTACATGGCCGGGGTGAAACGCGACTCGGTCCCGAAGTTCGCCACTTCATGCTTCGTCAGGAACGTCGTGAGCATCTCGCTCGGGTCGAGTCGCCCATCACTTCCGAGCCACAGGATGGTCTCGTCATCATCGAAAGGGCCGAACTTCGCATCGAGATTCGGTAACAGCGCAGTGGCACCGATTACGGTGCTCGTGACGAGAGCCGCACCTGCGGCGGCCCAGAGAGCCGCGCCCTTACGCTCCACTGCTCAGTTCCCCCTTCGCCGTGTCTGATCGAAACAGGACGCTACTGCCCGAAGCGGCGGCGCAGCGTGTCACGCGCCTTGGCGGCGGCCAGCCTGCCCACCTCGCCATACGACAGGTGCGGTGCGAGCGCGGTCGGCTTGTCGTCGCTCGTGGCGACAAGGCCGAGGTCCCGCGAGTAGTTGGAGTTGACCACCACGGCGAGGTAGCCGCGCGCGATGTCGGCGTCGGTAATGCCCGTGAGGATCGCGGCGAGGTGCTGATCCTCGTTGTGGAACACCTTGACGAGTGGCTCACGTGCATGGATCGGAATGGGCCGGGCCTTCTGCAGCCACATGGCGTACCAGCTGAACTCGTACGGGCTCAGCGCGAGGGCATCGGCATACGTCCAGCCACGCGCGGCGAGGAAGTCGTCGCGGAATGAGCGCAACGCAACCGAGCTGAACACCTGATGCCCATGGCAGGTGCGCATGATCGGGTCATCTAGACCCACCTCAGCCATGATCCGGCGGATGCTCGCCTCCCGGCCAACCCAGTGGTCGCGGTAGTAAGCGGGCTCGATCTTGAGGTCGTTGTCCTCGACGAGCACCGTGTATGGGGTATCCGCGTCGCGCATGAAGTCGGCAGCGCCGAACGGCCGGAGCAGCACGGCATCGGAGTCGATGCAGAAGTAGTTGGCCGCCAAACCGGTCTCCCAGAAGGCCAGCTTGACGATCTCCTGGTTGGCGTAGCCCACGCGCAGGTCGCCCACCGGCTCGCTGACGAGATGATCCCCGACGAGGTCCTCCTCCGCATGCACCTGCACGGTCGGGGAAGCCAGCACCTGGAACGCGGGCAGGTCCGCTGCCGGCACGACGCAGTGGAGGGTGAGACCCTCGGAATTGTTCTGCTGGAACGACGCTACGAGGCGCGTGGCGTATGCGTGGTCAGCGGCATACGACTTCAGCAGTAGCGCGATCCGGTCCATATCTCGCTTCACCGTCAGGCGGGCCGGGATGAGCGCCGCACCCGCCACGATAGTCGGGGTCGCACCTCGCGATGGGCATAGACGAGAGCGAATCGTCGCGCTGACTCCCACCGTTCCCGGATGGCGGCCGCGCCTACCGGCTTGAGGATCTCGCGTCGCGCACGGTGGAACTCGCGGAAGGATTCCTGCCACTGCGTCGTGGAGATTCCGCCCTCCTCGAAGGTGGCGACCACGAAGGGGAACACGATCGGGTCGGCCAGTTGGGAGAGGCGGAGGAAGGCGGCATAGTCCCCGACGATCCGATAGCCCGTATCGAATCCTTCGATCGCCCGCAGGGCAACCACCTCAACCACGGTCCCCTGATGTGCGGGGAAGTGCCCACGGCTGAAGCTCGTGGCCTTTTCGGCCGTGTAGTCCCACGCAGGTGTGATGACCGATCGGCCACCACTCCCGACGATGGCGACCGGCCCGAACGCCCACACCGGCCGCGTGGAGAGCGCGGCTCGCATCATGCCCAGCACGTCATCGGCGAAGAGGGCGTCCCCCGCGTTGAGGTAGTAGACGTACTCCCCGCGGCATCGCGCCAGCCCCGCGTTCATCGCCGGGTAGATGCCCGCAGGCGGCTCATGTGAGTAGTCCACCGATAGCCCGGCCGGCGCGTGAGCGAGCAGGGCAGGCACCTCGGCAGCATCAGTGGAACTGTCGATGACGACGAGTTCAACGCCATCGAGATCCTGGGTCGCGATGGAGGCCAGCGTGCGGGCAAGGCCGTCAGCATCGTCCTTGACGACGGTGACAATGCTCAGCCAGGTCATCAGCTGACCGGGTAGGTGCATCGGAACACCTGGGAGATCGTCACGGTCTGCCCTCGCAGGGGGCGGGTGATCTGGTCCTGCAGGGAGCAGCCGGGCGGTGGTGTCACGTACCCGTTGTTCTCCCGCACCAGCCAGTACTCCCCGGCAGCGAGCACGCCGGGCTTGGCATCGAGGCCTTGATCTGCCCAGAAGGGCGCGAATGTCGACTCCAGATCGCAGGGCTGCTGAGCGTGTTTCGCATCGATGAAGACACAGCTCGTGTCACCCGGCGGGACGAGCCGCACGAGATCGCGCCCACTGGACCGCCAGTAGTCCGTGGCCCAGTTGCCGTCGATCGGCTTCAGGGACGCGACCTCGTTGAAGTACACGTAGGTGTACGGAAACAGCCGGATCTGGTCCACGACAGGCAAGGCGAGGCCGACGGCCACCAGCGCCCAGACAAGCCCGGACAGAAGACGCCGGCCATCGACCCGTGCCACCACCGCACGAATACCGAGAGATGCCAGCACCGCTGCCGCAGGCACGACGAAGAGGAACTGACGTGCCGCGTCGTAGACCGTCGAGTGCACCGCGATCGCCAGCAGCGGCATCAACGCCAGTTGGGCCATCACGGGCATGGGGAGGACACCTCGCTCGAGCGCGGCGGCCCGTCGCGGATGCTGGCGTGCCAGCCGCACGATGAGCGCCACCCAGGCGACGATGAAGGCCAGACAGCCCGCCAGGACCAACAGGGGCAGTTGCGCTCCGAACCAGGTCGGCAGGTAGAACCACGGGGCTGGCTGGGCGAGCCAGACACCATTGGTCAGCTCGGCATCATTGACCGGGAATCGCCCCGAGATAAGGAGCGTCTCCTTCGCAAGGCGGAAGGGGTTGATGAACCCCTTCGGGTAGATCACGGCGAGCATCACATAACCCAGGACAAGAGAACCCACGACGTCGATCGCACGCGCTCGCAGACCCCAGGAGCGCAGGTACGTCCGCGAACGAGCGAGCAACATGAGCACCAGGCAGCCCGCTGCCAGAGCGAGGCCCGCCAATGCGATGCCCAGACCGGACGCCGGACGCGTGCCGACCGCAAGGACGACGCCGCTGACGACAGCAGCCCAGCCGAGCACCCGCAGCCGACGTGAACGCGAGTAGTCCCGGCGGCACATCAGCACGAAACCGAGGGTGGCGATCGTGTATCCCGTTCCGACGGGAAGATCCTTGACGTTGAACATGCCGTGCCCGATCCACATCGGGACGCAGGCGAGCAGGGCCGCCGCGAGGATGCCCCAGCGCCACGAGCGAGTGATCACCCAGGTGATCGCTCCGGTGGCCAAGACACCCAGAAGCGCGATCAGTGCTGTCGCGATATGCCGTGCCGCGTATGCCTCCGGGCTTGCGCTGAACGCACCCCATGGCTCGTTTCCCGTCATCACGGCAGCGGCGTGCGCCAACAGGCTCGCGACGGGCGCGTAGACGAAGTACGGCCACTTGCCCGTGAAGGGATCCAGCTCACCGTTGACGAGCCAGTCCGGACCCACATTCCAGCCGGTGTCGAAGTAGGTCTGAAGCATCCCCACGTGGGCGCGCTCATCCCACGTGGCACCAACTCGGGAGCCGCCCACGAACAACACGACGGCAGTCACGGCGATGACCGCTATGCAGACGGCAAGGATGACTAGGGGAACCGACGGGCGCCTGCGCATCCGAACCCCCTCCTTCACCATCCGCATGGCATTCGCTGCAGAGCCTACGGGCGCCCATCGGCGGCGAGCGTGAGCACTAGGCTGGCAAGGAAGATTGACCGTCGATTCCGGAGGTCGAGTGGCTCCCAGCACACCCCCGACGGCGGGTTCCCGTCTCCGGGCATCGACCGTCCCGTATCTGGCGACGCTCATCATCGGCATCACCCTCGCCACCTACCTGCAGTACCTGCTGCAGTACCTGGACTACGGGATCCCCGTCATCAAGGGGCAGCCGCCGCTGATCTGGGGCTCCGGCCTCGCCGTCGGCCTTGCGCTGGTGCTGTGGCTCCTGATCCCGTGGCAGCCGGCACGCGGCCGTTGGCTCCAGGCCTTCCTCACCGCGCTGGCCCTCGCCTGGCTGATCCGGTTCGGCCTCCTCTACGTGCACCACGACCAGTACAACTACACGACCTGGCTGTACCCCGTCGTGATCGCCATGGTCTGGCTCAAGGCCCCCAACCTCCGCGACGCCCGCGCCGCCATGCTCATCCTGGGCTGGACCGGCAGCGTGCTCCTGATCTGGACGCGCCTGTCCGAGCTGATCGGCGTGGTCCCAATGCCCACGGTGTCGGAGGGTCTCCTCCAGTTCGAGCTCCAGCAGTACTGGCTGCCTCTCTCCGGTT
>CAIVQM010000098.1 GCA_903908025.1 uncultured bacterium | reverse complement strand
GTGCACGATGCAGGTCTGCACCGTGGTCGCCGGGTACGCCACCTCGATCGCCTCGGCGAGACCCTTCAGCCCGTCGACCACGGCGATCAGGATGTCGTTGACGCCGCGGGTCTTGAGGTCGTTGAACACCTTGAGCCAGAACTTGGCGCCCTCGGTCTGCTCGATCCAGATCCCCAGCACGTCACGGGTCCCGTCGGGCAGCACGCCGAGCGCCAGGTACACGGCCTTGCTGCGCACCACCGCGTCGTCGCGGATCTTCACCCGCAGGGCGTCGAAGAAGATCACCGGGTACATCGTCTCGAGCGGCCGGCTCTGCCAGGCAGTCACCTCGGCCATCACCTCCTCGGTGACCTGGCTGATGAAATCGGGGGAGACCTCCGTGCCGTAAATCTCGGACAGGAACCCCTGAATCTCGCGCACCGTCATGCCGCGGGCATACATCGCCACGATCTTGTCGTCGAAGCCGGCAAAGCGCCGCGCATGCTTGGGGATGATCTGCGGCTCGAAGCTCCCATCGCGATCCCGCGGCACCTCGATGCGCACTGGACCGTCGTCGGTGACGACCGTCTTACCGGTCGTGCCGTTGCGATGGTTGGCCTGGCCGTCCGGCTTCGCCTCGCCCGGCGAGTAGCCGAGGTGGTGGGTCATCTCGCCCCCCATGGCACGCTCGATGACTGTAAACCGGCGTGCAATTCTGACCAGGAAAACGTGGTAACCGGCGTCCAAAATTGACCACCCCGTACCCTTTGGTAGCCGAACTGGCTGCCAGGGGGCAGCTGGGGTGTTGTGCGTGGAAACGATCGGCAAGATTCGCCGGCGGCGGCTCGTGCAAGGCGAGTCGATCAGCGCGATCGCGCGGGATCTGGGACTGGCGCAACACGGTCAAGCGGGCACTGCGGTTCGAGGGCGAGGCCTACGCGTACCAGCGGGTTCGGCAACCGACGCCGAAGCTGGGGCCGTTTCTGGCGACTCTGGACGGCTGGCTGGAGGCGGAGGAGAGCTGCCGGCCCGGGAGCGCCGAACCGCACAGCGGCTCTGCGAGGGGCTCTGCCTCGAGGGG
Source organism: uncultured bacterium (assembly GCA_903908025.1). Taxonomy (GTDB): domain Bacteria; phylum Actinomycetota; class Actinomycetes; order S36-B12; family S36-B12; genus UBA10649. The sequence continues at coordinate 634 of CAIVQM010000098.1, read as the reverse complement.
TATACGGGCGCGGTCGACGCGATGCGTCGATGCGCTCGAGGCTTTGAGCTTTGGCGGCGACCGAATACGACGGCGTTCATCCCGCAGACGTTCGCGTCGGGCGAGGCGTACCAGTTCGATTGGAGCCACGAGCGCGTCGAACTCGGCGGCGTCGACCAAGTCGCCAACGTGGCGCATGTGCGGCTATGCCACAGCCGCGCGTTCTTCCTGGCCGCGTGTCCGCGCGAGAGGTGTTCGGCTCGCATGCGCGGGTTCCGTAACGCGCGAGAGAGAGGAGGGCGGTCTTGCTGGTGTTTTCACCGATTTTCGCTAACCGTCCCTGGCTGTAACACTCCACGCTCCAAAATACGCACCGCGGAACACAAAATCATGTCGACCAAACGCGTCATTCGCTGGAGCCCCAGCCCGGATACAAGAGCCGCTGCGTTCATGAGCGTGACGCTGGCGTGTCTTCTGCTACAGGGCTGTTCACGATCGCCCCCTCCCCCGCACGCACTGCAGGACGCTTCGGACTCCGCGGCGGCGGCAAGCGCCGGGCTGAAGGCGCATCTGCCACCTGAACCGGCGGCCGCTTCCCCGGAAATAACCGCGACGGACGCCAATCCACAGAAACCGTAATATTCGTCGGCCACAT
>CAIVQM010000097.1 GCA_903908025.1 uncultured bacterium | reverse complement strand
TCGCCGATGCCAGTTCCCGCTCCAGTGCCTGCGAACGCATCGTTGGCGTGGACCGCGTTGGGCCACATCGGGTCGGGCACCACAGGGGCAGGCGTGACCGCATCTGCCGTCTCGACCGCTGATCCGGCGTTTATCGCGGCAACGAGCGCGGCAGACCTGTCCGCCGGGAGGGCCTCGACGACGTTGGCGGTTCCGCCGGTTCCCCACTCAAGCGAGACGACGCCGTCATAGAAGAGGGTCCCCTCGCGGGCCACCTTCACGTTATTGCTCGCCATAGCGTCTCCCTATTGTCCCGACGTCGTTGATGCTAGCCGTTCAAGAAGGCGTTGATCCCCCGCTCGCGCCGCTCCTCAAGTTCAACCCAAGTCAGTATCTTGTCAATACTAGCTGCATCAGGCATACGGCTGCCGCCCCGCCACCGGCTGATGGTCGAGTGGTTGATCCCTATCTCGCGAGCGATGGAGCGCTGGCTCCGCTGGCTCCTCGACCCCGACTCGACCAGATTCACAAACCGTCGGAGCAGCGACTCCGTGAACGTCTCAGCCATTAGATGTCCTCCGATATTCCCGTCACGTTCGGTGAGCGGCTGCAAGGCTCCCCCGGTGAGGCTCGTCATGGCCCATGGGCAGCGGGCATCCGTGCGCCTCACACGACACGAAACCTGGACCCCGCTTGTCGAACGTGACGGGGCGGACGCTGTCGCGCCCTGCATGCTCCCTATACGCCTCAGATATCTCGTCCCGCAGCCTGGCGTTCTCGCGCAGGAGCGACGCCCGCTCCTGGTTCAGGTCGTCCCGTATGCCGCGCAGCAGTTGGATGATCTCGCGTATGCCGTAGACGACTGTCTTGGCTATCTCCCTGTCGCGGCTGACCATGTCGGTCAGCCACGGGTCGGAGTCAGCCTTCGCGCGTGTCATCTGCGTCATCCGGAATGCGCTTGACGGGCGCTATGCCGGATGACCTCGCGAGCCACCAGTCGGCACCGGCCAGCGCGCCGAGTATCGCGATGGAGATGTGCTCGTCAGGACGAGACGCCGTGTGGTGGACGGGTCCGCGCGAGAAGCAGTAGTGGCTGTGTATCTGCTCCGCTAGCGCGTAGACCATCTGCTGCGTTTCCGACAGCGACTTCTCATACGCGGTAGCGAGCTGCGATATCGAGGACACCCACTCTTCGCCAAGATGCGGCTTCACCATGAGTGCAGTATGCCAATACTGGTGTCGTCCGTCAACAGATAAAGGGCATGGCGTGAGCCATGCCCTTTATACCCGCTGTGGAAGGTCAGGAGGATGCCAGCCCGAGTCCGCCAAGCCGCTTCCTGCGGCCACCGCCGGACAGCCCGTTCCGCGCCAGTAGGCGCGAAATGACCGGCTGCGGGACACCGAAGTGCTCTGCGATCTCGCTAGTGTTGTAGCCCTCGTTGAAGAGGACTAGAGCGCGCTTGTTCCGCTCGACCTTCTCGCCAGGAGGCGTCAGCCGACGATGGCCAGCCGCCTCGCAGTGGTCCGCGTACGTGCCCTTCAGGTACTTCGCAGAGCAGATGCCGCACACGAGCATCATCGGCTTCTTGTGCGCGCGCTTCATGACGCGCATCGAGATACCGGCGTCTCCGACGATGGCCTGTATTCGTGCGCGAGTCAGCCCGTACTCGTCAGCGATCTGCTGGAGGGAGACGCTCCCCTTGCCCTCCAATACCCTGCGCACGATGTCTGAGTTCCGGTCCGTCTTCGCAGCCGGTGATGCAGTTCCTGCCAACGTGATGCTCCTCCACACAGCGCCAGGGGCGACACGCTTGCTGCGTACCGTGGTTGTGAAGCGCCCCTTTTAGCACTCTTCTCGATCACGATAACACATACCTATCATCCTGTCAACTACAGGATGTGAGATATATCAGATCAGAGAATTAGAGTCCGCGCACCGTATCCTGGCAACCAGTGCCGTGACCGGTCTACACCTTCATTGTGGAGATGAACGACCTTCTGATGGGACGCGTCCGCTTCAGGATGTCGGCCTCCTGCTCAAGGGCTGCGGCATGCGCCTGGTCCGCCTGCTGAATTGACCGCTCCAGAAGGTCGACGATCTTGTCAGCCCACTTCTCCTGCAGGTCGAGGTACTCCTCTAGGGCCATCAGGCGCTGCTCTAGCTCTGTGACCCGGCGCTCAAGCATGCCGACGACGATGCCAGCGCCCTCCGCAACCGTTTTCCCACGGTCAGCGTTTGACCGCATGATCGCGGCGAGTCCCGTGAGACCGCCGATCATCGTCCCGATGAGGGCTA
>CAIVQM010000096.1 GCA_903908025.1 uncultured bacterium | reverse complement strand
TCTATCTCCGACCGGATCCACGCCGCCGTCAACACGCAGGAATGGCTCCTCGAGCACACGACCCGGGATGACCAGATCCTGTCGTGGGTGGGCGGCGACTGGGTGAACGGCGACCGCGAGCTCTACGTCGTTGCGGGCATGCAGTTGTGGGGCGAGAACCGCGTGACCCTCGAGCCGACGCTCACCCCAGACGACATCACCCGCCTCGACACCATCAAGCCGAGTGTCGTCGCGATGTACGGGGAGTCGATGAACGACGTGCTCGCCTTCTGGTCGAGCATCCCTGCCGTCAACAGTGCAACAGCCCCCGACTGCTACGACTTCGCGTGGGCACCCAACCCGGCAAGTGACTTCACCGTGACGCAGGGTCATGCTTGCCTGACCCGACTGACGTGGAGCACATCATGAACGGCCGTCGCATTGCCATCGAAGCCGCGATCAGTGCCGGTATCGCATTCCTGATCTCGCTCATCGTGTTCGGGCCGCTGCTCGGAAGCCTCGACGTCGGCTGGGCCGGCGGAGACATGCTCAGCACCTACGTGAACTCCCATGCCTGGTCGGGCTTCTCGTATGCCGTGACGACGCAGTTCGGGTTCCCGCTCGGCATGAACCTCAACTACTTCCCCGGCATCGACATCACCGAGAACACGTTCGCGCACGTCGTCAATGTCGTCACCGGCACGACCTTCCTCGGCATCAACCTGCTGGTGCTGCTGTCCTTCCCGCTCGTCGCCGCGCTCGCCTATCTCGTCATCCGCATGACCGGCCTGCGCGGCCCGCTCGCCATCTCGCTGGCGGTCGCGTTCACGTTCATCCCCTTCCACTGGGGCCGCGCCCTCGGGCATACCTACCTGTCCACGCTCTACTCCGTCGTCATCGGCGTCGCCCTGATCCTCCTCATCGGCAGCGGTGCCTTCGAGCGCATGTGGCGCAGCACCTCGGGGCGCAGGCGCATCGGCCTGATCGCGATCATCGCCGTGATGTGCCTCGTCGTCGCGTGGACGGGTGTCTACTACGTCGTCTTCACGCTCATCCTCGGTGCCGCCGCGCTGCTCTGGCGCATCGCCCAGCGCGCCAGCGCGAAGCAGATCGGCGTCGAGGCCATCCCGTTCGTCGGCATCGCCGTACTCGCGGTCATCGGCTTCCTGCCGTCGCTGCTCACCGTGCGCGGCGACCCGCCCCTCGCGTCGCTCGGCGACCGCATCGCCAGCGAGTCCGTGACCTACGCCGGCAACCTCGCAATGGCGATCCTGCCCATCCCGCAGAGCTCGCTCCCGCGTGGCGGTTACTACAACGAGGCCGTGCTCAGGGCGTTCGCCGATGCGCCCTACGGCGAGAGCAACGTCATCACGAACTACGGCACCTGGGTCACGGCTGCGGCGCTGCTGACTCTCGTGGTCGGCCTGGTGCTGCGATCACGCCGCCCCGAGCCCACGAACCCAGCAAGTGGCCGCGTCACCCTCGGCTTCATCACCTACCTACTCATCGTCAGCGTGCTGTTCTTCGTGCCGTGGGGGCTGAACTTCCTCTTCGCCGATCTCGTCACCGCGCAGATCCGCGGCTGGAACCGGCTGCTTCCGGTGCTGCTCCTGCTCTTCCTGCTCGGGGCAGCCACCGTCCTGCATCGCACGCGCATCGAACGCCGGTGGGCGATCGCCATCCCGGTTGCTCTCGTCGTGCTGGGCCTCACGGCAGTCGACTCCGTCTACCCGTTCAAGGCGGCCTATGCCGGCAGCGTCGCGGAGGCCGGCGAGGCAACGCAGGCCGCGCGCGCGTACGCAACAGCCGTCAACGCCGCCATCCCCCAGGACTGCGGCGTCCTGCAACTTCCGTATATGGCCTACCCCGAGCACGGCGTCGAGCGCGGCATCAACGACTACGACCACTTCTGGACGTCGATCACGAACCCGGGCAAGCAGTGGAGCTACGGGTCGGTGAAGTTCACCGACGCCAGCACGTGGGCCGCCCAGCTGCCGCAGGTGCCGACCGACGAGCAGATCGCGCTGCTGCGTCAGGCCGGGTTCTGCGCGATCCACCTCGACACCCGCGGATACATCAGCGAGGTGCTCGCTCCCGTCGCCGACGACCTCACCGCGCGCTTCGGTGCCCCGGTCGCCACCGGATTCGACGACGCCTGGCAGCTCTACGACATCGGCAGCGCAGCGCCGGCAGATGCCGCCGCGACAGACGCCTTCCTGCACCAGCCGTTCATCTCCGTCGACTACGAGCAGGTCACCCCGCGCGAGACCGCCCTGCAGTCCTCGTGGTGGTGGGCACGCACCCCGTCAGCGGAGTTCGGCCTGACTCCCACCAGCGCGGCGCATCCCCTCACGCAGGTGTCAGGCGCACTCGCCGCGCCGGAGTGCGGCGCGCTGCCCGTCACGGTCACCCTGACGGCAGGGGAGCAGAGCGTCAGCGCCACCGTCATCGCCCGCCCGAACCAGCCGGCACCGTTCGCCCTCGCGCTCGATACCCCCTCGGCAGAGCCGGGAGTCCTCACGGTCGACACACCCGGCGAGGGCTGCCCAGTCGATGCGAGCGGTGAGCGGCGCTTCGCCCAGGTGTTGGACCTCACACCGCGCTAGCGGAGCGTCAGCCCGACCACGTTGGACTGGTCGCCAGCGCCACGCCCACACAGGTGGCCAGCACGGCAGCGATCGGCACGGTCAGTCGCCACCAGGGCGCCCGCACAAAAGCGGCCGCCGTAGCGGCAGCAAGGACCATCAGGGGCAGCAGGTAGCGAGGCTGGAAGAACGGTGGCTGTCCCTGGATCCGCAGGTAGGCCAGGAAGCCGATCACGAAGAGCGGCAGGCCCACCAGCACGACAGCACCAAGGAGGCGGCGGTCCGTCCGCCACTGTCGGACTCGAGTCGTGCGGAGCAGGGCGGCAAGCGGCAGGCCCAGAGCAACGAGCACGAGGATCTGGCCCGCGAGTGAGAACCACACGCCGGCGAGGACGCCATCCGGCACCTCGAAGACCGCGGTCGTCGCCTTCAATGCGTTGCCCGCCACGAGATTGACCGGCGGAGTCCCTTGTGCGTCGATGATCGCCTGCGTCTGCAGTCCGTTGTCGGGTCGGGCGCCGACCACCATCGGATAGACGACTGCTCGGAGTGCGGCAGCGCCGACAACCACCACGAATGCAGACCCCATCACCCGCAGCACTCCGACCAGCCGCGAAGCTCGGTCGCTAGCCAGCACGTCGCGGATGCTCAACGCAAAGACCGCTAGCACCGCGATGAGGGCCGTCTCCTTCACCGTCATCGCGGCGAAGGCGAATGCGAAGGCGACCAGAGACCGACGCACGGCGGACGAACCGCGCATGCGCAGGAACGCGTATACGGCCGCAAGCGTGAAAACGACGGCAAGGGAGTCGTTGTTCACGGTGCTGAACTGCAGCAGGACCATGGGCATGCACGCCACGAGCACGGCCATCGAGGCCGCCACGAGCGACGAAGCGCCGAGGCGGCGTGCGATCCCGACAACGAGCATCGCCGCGATGGCGAGGTAGAGCGCGCCCATCAGCCGCGCCGCCGTCAGCCAGGTCAGTCCGAACGGCAGGGCATGCAGCGCCTTGGCACCCAGCCCGGTGATGACGTAGTACGTCGGCAGGTACCCCGTCGCCGTACTGACTCCGGCGTAGGGCACGAGAGCGGGATCGATGAAGTCAGCGCCGCAGGCGGCCGCCAGCCGGCCGAAGCCGGGAGCCTTCCCGCACACCACCGTCTGGAGAGTCGTCTGCCCCAGCTGGTCGTTCACGGGCGGAAGTGACAGATCCTCAGCGACCTTCACCACGTAGTCGAAGTGCGTGTACTCGTCGAAGACACTCCAGGCACCTGTGCTGATGAACAGCAGAGACAAGACGAACGCCGCCAGTCCGGCGGCCAGCGGGGCGATCAGCCGGCGCTCAGCCCGCATCATCGATCCAGGACCACACCGTCAGGCAGGGCAGGTCGGGATGAGTCGGCTCGGCGAGCGCATCCCCCCAGTTGGGCGGCCAGAACGGGCTGAAGATGATGCGTTCCTGCTTCGCCGGGTCGGTCCGGCAGGAGTCCTCGACCCGAGTGACCTCGGCTGTCCATGGTGGTGCCGGCATCGTGCGGAACCAGCTGGCCGAAATGGACGGCCACCACACCGCGAGCACGAGCAGGGCAACGCAGCCCACAACCCACGGCCGAGAACGCCGGACGACCGAGTCGAGCGCGACCATCACCGCTGCGGACCACAGCAGCAACGGCACGACGAAGTAGCGGTTGTTCGAGCCGCCGATGATCGCGGGGACAGCGCCGACGACGATGCCGGTCAGCAGCAGCAGGCCGATGCCGACGCGCTCGTCGCCGCCACGCACGACCAGCACGATTCCACCGATCACGATGGCCAACGTGACGAGAGCCCCGGTGATGGTCAGGGGCGTGACAGGGAAGACCCCGAAGTAGTCATAGGGCGCCAACCGCATGCCCGGCCAGAAGGTGAGGATCGTGTCCGGGACGCTGTTGACCCAGCCGTCGAATGACTCCCGGCTGGCAGTGATCACGCGAGGCTTGGCCGCATTCGATGCGGTGAACCACTGGGCGACCAGGCCCAGCGCAATCGCCAACGACCACACGAGTGCAGAAGTCCGCGGCACCACCCGCCGCACCACCTGCACAACGATGAGGGCGAGGAAGATCCCTCCGGTCGGGATCGTCAGTGTCGTCAGCAGGAGCAGCAGAGCGATCGCGATCGTCGACGGCCAGCGCACGGATGTGCCCCGAACCGGGAAGGCCAGCGCCAGCGCCGACACGTAGAGCAGCAGCATGTAACTGCTGCCGAGAGCGTTGATCGCCTCGAGCCCGACTACCGGCACGATCACCGGCAGCAGGCCGATGACGACGCTGCTGACCCAGCCCAGCCCGAACCGCCGCACGATCGCGAACGAGGCCGCAGCGGCGAGCCCGGCGAACAGGGCAGCAAGGAGGTTGGTGGCGAGGGCCCACTGCTCGGGTGGCAGCCACGCCACGAAGCCCGCGACCAGACGCGGCAGGACAAGGAGGTAGCCGGCGAACGGATCCGTCAGGCACGTCAGGAAGCCGACCTTCTCGACGCACAGCGGGAAGACGCCGTCCTCCGCCCAGATCACCTGCGTCAGGGCGTCGTGGTTGCCGAGCCAGAGGCGGAGCAGTGAGATCACGGCACCCGCCACACCGACCACAGCCGCGGGCCACCAGCGCGGCCCAGCCACGGTCAGGGGCGCGCGCGATTCGACCGACGCCTCCGCCTCGCTCACGCCGCCACCCGAGCGGCCGGGCGGATGCAACGCACCAGTAGCGCGCCCGAGAGTCCGAGCGCGAAGCTCGCGACGATGACGCCGGCGAAGGTGGCGAGCACGGTGTTCCACACAACGACGGCCGTGATGCCCGTGAGGATGAGGATCAGCACCGACGACGATGCGATGACCGACCGTGACGAACGCACGAGCGCGGAAACGAGCGGCACCGTCAGGAGCAGGAAGGTCGCCTTGTACCCGTAGCCGAATCCTGCGACCAGCACGCTCGCAAGGAACACCGATGATCCCGCGATGGCGAGCATCGCCGGGTGCACCAGCGTGCGGGCCGTTGACAGTCCGACGGCGACTCCCCAGCCAGCAGCGACGAGGGCGAGCAGGATCATGATCAGGTCGCCTGCCTGCAGGCCGCCCGCACCGACGACAGTGCCCAGCATGCGCGCGACGACCGGCACGCGGCCCAGGACCACGAAGTCGCCGTAGTCGATCATGTTGCCGTTCGACTGCGAGCTGAAGCGGAAGTTGTCCCACGTGAGGACCATGAACGCCAGCGTTGCGAGTGCGAATCCCGCGAGCACCGTCCAGCCCCGACGTAGCCGCAGGACCGGAATGAGCATGAGCCCCATCGCGAACGGGTAGTACTTCCATGTCCCGAGGACCCACACGATCGCTGCCGCGATCGACCAGGCCCACAGTGAGTTCCACCGTCGCACGAGGATCACCGAAGCCGCTGCTGCCCACAGCAGGACGGCATCGAGATTGCCGCGCTCAACCAGCAGCAACCACGGGCCGCCGACGGCCGCAATGAGCAGCACAAGCTGGCCGATGCCGGCCGATGCGCGTGCGAGCCACAGCAGAGTGAGGCTGGAGAGCATGATCGCGATAACACCCAGACCGGTGACGTAGCGGGCCGAGAAGATGTCGAACGGCACGTATTGCAGCCACAACACGCCCGGTCCGTAGATGGACGGATCGGCGAGGCAGCCGTTGTTCGCGGCATAGACGTCGACGCCGACCGCCGCGCAGTCGATGCTCTTCAGCGGGAGGACGAGGTCCCAGAACTGGAACGTGCCCTGCGGCACGCGCAGCCCGCGGTAGATCAACGCTCCGAGGTCGGCCCGTCCCGACCACACGGCCCACCAGGGCACAAGGCTCGCAAGGGCGGCGGCGATGCCGACGAACCATGGCATGAACCGCCCGACACCCACGTCGACGCGACGAATGAACACCGCCACCGCGAACGCGGCGATCAGCACTGCGATAGCCGCGTATGCCAGGGGCAGGTATCCGGGGGCTGACGTGTTTGCGGGATCCGTCCCGCTGCGCAGGACCTGAAGCAAGGCCACCGCCAGGACGAGCGCGGTTGCCGCGTATCCCACCACCACGGCTCGCCTCACACCGGCGATACTAACGGGGTGACACCCCTTGTCTCGGTCGTCGTGCCGGTCTTCAACGGCATGCCGCACCTGCGCGACCTCACCGAGGCCCTGCTGGCGCAGGACTATCCGAATCTCGAGATCGTCTTCACCGAGGGTGGCGGCACCGACGGCTCAGCTGACTACCTCGCGACGATCGACGATCCGCGGATCCGTTTCATCCAGATGCCGACCGACACCAGCGCTGCCGGCAACTGGACGGCAGCCACAGAATCCGCCCGCGGTGAGTTCATCAAGTTGGTCTGTCAGGACGACCTCATCAACCCCGACACCATCTCGAAGCAGGTGCGGGACCTCGAGGTCAACCCCACGGCCGTGATGGCGATCGCTCCGCGCGACATCATCGATGCCAGGGGGAAGGTGCTCTATCCCAAGCGCGGATGCCAGGGCCTGACCGAAGGCGTGCATAGCGGCTCTGACGTCATCCGACGCTGCTACCTGCAGGGCGCCAACATCATCGGTGAGCCGCTCACCGTCCTGTTTCGCCGCCAGGCACTCCTCGACTCCATGCCCTGGGATGACAGCAATCCGCTCATGCTCGACGTCACCCAGTACGCGAAGGTCGCCCCGCAGGGAGACATCGTCATCAGGGATGAATCGGTCGGTGCCTTCCGCGTGAGCACGAGTTCGTGGAGCACGCGGCTCGCGAAGGTGCAGCGCCAGCAGTTCGCGAAGTGGCAGGACGCCTACGCAGCTTCACTCCCCACACCACCGACGACAGCAGAGCGGGCACGGGCCTGGCTCGGTATGGAGAAGCAGGCGCTGCTCCGCAGGGCGGCCTATCGCGTGCTGAGGATGAAGGGCTCCTTCAACAGCACCGACTGATACTTGTCCACACACATCCGTCACCTATCCACAGCCCCCTTCTCCTCAGAGCGTCAGTTGATTCGCGTCGCTACTTTGCGTTCACACGAACCGAAGGGGTGACGTAACATGGGTCGAGTTCGGCATCCGGACAAGGACTTTGAGTCATTCCTTAGATGGCTTGTGGCCCACGGTTGGCGGGTGGAGCGACGGCGGTACTTCCGAGTGCAGTGCACGTGCGGAATGCACCAGCGGTCGATTCACCTCACGCCTTCGGATCCGAACTACCTACGTAATCTGGTGGGCTGGGTACGCCGCCAGGACTGTATGAAGGGAGAACGCTGGTGAGGACCTACACCGTTCACGTCGACCTGAACGTCGCGGGCGTCTCCGCAGATGACATCGCCGCACACGGCGGCCTCGTGATGGAGGCGCTCGCCGATCTTGACGAGGCGAATCCCGAACTCCAGGACTGGACCGTCAGCATGGATGCGGCGCAGGGGCGTTGCGAGATCGATCTGACCGTCACGGCTGCCCATCACGCCGACGCCGTTGCTCTGGCCCACAGCCTTGTGCGCACCGCCATCCACGCCGCAGGCGGCGCCACCCCTGAAGGCGCGGCTACCGGTGGTGCGGCCCAGGCTCCTCGGTATGACGACGCCGAGAACGCCATGAAGGTCTTCGCCTAGCCCAGCACCCGGAAGGGCAGTAGCGACGGAGAACGGGATGTCAACGCGTGGCCCGCGCCTGATTCACGGCCTCGACGAAGACCGGCATCAGGGCCGTCGCCGCTTCAACCGAGATGTGGGCAGGATCGCCGTACAGCGCCATGTCCTCATTCCGAGTTGAACAGGAATACGCGTCACATAGGTAAGGCCGAAGGTCCAGCACCGTGGCGCCGGTCTCGGCACCGACCCGCGCGATCGCTGCACGCGATTCGGACTGAAGTTCGTCAAAGAAAGTCTTCGGGGCAGTCGTAACGCAGCCGCCCTGCGCGAAGTCGAGGACCGTGCAACCCACCACATTCCAGGAATACTCAGGTCGGTCGAAGCGATGGACAGGCTGCACCAGAATCACCGAATGGCCGGCTGCCTCCAACGCCTGAACGGTCCGTCGGAGGCCGCCTTCGAACAGCGCGGCCTTCTCCGCTCGGTCCGAACTCGACCCACCTGCGCCATCGCTGATCGAGTAGTCCCCCGCGAAGATGTAGTTGTCCGCATTGGCGATGACGACCACTCCTGGTGGCGCCGCCAGCAGAGCCTCCATCGTGGCAGCGAAACGCTCCTGACAGAGCGAGGACGCCGCATCGGAGACGCCCGGTACGTCAATCACCACATCTGCCAGCGGGCACGACGCAGCGGAGTCGAGCGTCAACGGCGCCCCCAGCTCACGGCTAGCCCCTATGAGGGTCTCACTGAACTGGTTGGCATTCGAGTCGCCAACCAGGTATAGCGGCGCGCCCGCTGCGTCGCTGTTCCACTGGCAGGCCCCGAATTGGTTGACCTGAGTGGGATCGCCGTTCATGGTTCCCCGCGACATGCAGTCATCCCAGCCCACATGCGAGCGAGACCAATCCGAGAAGCCGCTCAGCTGCGGCACCCACAGTTGAGCAACCCACAGGTCACGCGACGCAGACAGACCAACCGCGGCGGCCAAGACAATCGGAGGCACGATGCACGCCGCAATAATGGCCGTCAGACGAGGACCGCTCATCGATCCCATGCGGCGGACCGGCTGCTCAACCCATGCGTATGAGGCCAGGGAAGGACCGAATGACAAAGCGGCTGCCAGGACCAGAAGTGCTGGCTGGCCCGGCCACAAGAGCCCCGTGAAGACGATCATGGGCCAGTGCCACAGGTAGATCGAGTACGACCAGTCCCCCACCTTCACCGCCGGCCCAACGGCGAGTGCCCGAGACACCACGTTCCCCTCGTCGAATCCGGCGAGGATCAGCAGCAGCGCTCCCAGGACCGGCAACAGTGCCCAGTACCCGGGGAACGGAGTCTCGCCAGTGATGACGAACAGTGACAACAGAACGAGCGCAGCACCTAGCACGCCAGCGCCCGTCGACACTCGCCGTGTTGGAGCTGCGCGCTGCGCCATGAACAGGGCAAGGAGCGCCCCGAAAGCGAACTCCCACGCTCGCGTGAACGGGCTGTAGAAGCCGAGAAGCCACGGGGCTCCCGGCACAACGAAGCCCGAGGCGCCGAGGATGGATAGCCCCAGCGAGATGACACCCACCAGTCCTACGAGCACGAGTGGGGCATGACGGGCAGTTCGAACACGCCTGACGAGGTACCACCCGATCACCAACAGAAGTGGGAAGAGCAGGTAGAACTGCTCCTCCACCGACAGCGACCAGGTGTTGAGGAGAGGGTTGCCCTCCGCAGGCGCATCGAAGTAGCCGCCTGTTGTGCGCGCGATGACGACGTTAGCGGTGAAGAGCATGGCCCCGAGGGCCGTCATCGCCACGTTCTCCTGCGGCCCGAACGGTGTCATGACGACTGCCGATACGACAAGAGTGACGGAGACCATCACGGCCAGAGCGGGAGTGAGCCGCTTGAACCGCTTGATGTAGAACGTCCTGAATCGGACGACACCCGTGGCGGTCCACTCGCGGTGCAGCATTACCGTGATGACGAAGCCTGAGATGACAAAGAAGACATCGACTCCGACGAACCCACCAGGCACCGGCAGCCCGGCGTGGAAAAGCACAACGGCCAGAACCGCAATGGCCCTGAGCCCCTGGATATCACGGCGACGGCGAACGCCGGACCCCCCTGGGGTCTGCGCATCCCCGAGAATCGTCGGGCCTGGCGATGGCATTGCTCCCCCGTCGACTGACGAGCGAAACGTCATCGCCTCAGTAGCCGAAGCCTAACCGGCCCTACGATGACCCGGTGACGACCTTCCGCATCGGCGACCGCCTCGTCGGCCCCGACCAGCCCACCTACTTCATCGCCGACATAGCCGCGAACCACGACGGCAGCCTCGAGCGCGCGATCGAGCTGATGACCCTTGCGAAGGAGGCGGGAGCGGACTGCGCGAAGTTCCAGCACTTCCGCGCCGAGCACATCGTCTCCGACTACGGCTTCCGCTCACTGGGCGGCCAGCAGGACCATCAGGCCACGTGGACGAAGTCGGTGTTCGAGGTCTACGTCGACGCAAGCCTGCCCTGGGAGTGGACATCTGCCCTCGCCGAGCATGCGAAGGCCATCGACATCGAGTTCATGTCGTCGCCCTACGACCCCGAGGCCGTCGCCCATCTGGATCCGTATGTCAATGCGGTCAAGGTCGGATCCGGTGACATCAACTGGCTCGAGGAGCTCGAGGTGATCGCGGGCTACGGCAAGCCGGTCATCATCGCGGCCGGCGCCTCGAGCCTCGATGACGTCGCCCGCGCAATGGCG
>CAIVQM010000095.1 GCA_903908025.1 uncultured bacterium | reverse complement strand
AGCCGAGCAGGCTCTCGCCGTAGCTGGGCAGCAGGGCTTCGATGCGCGGCGGCGGACTCGATGCGAGTGCGACGCCCAGACCGACAGCAACGGCCATCACGAGCAGTTCGAGTCCCGCAATGCGGGCGAAGACAATGCCGCGTGACTTTGTACCCAACGTGTCGATGATCCGTGCGCGGATGATCCAGCCGAGGGCCGCAAGGGCCAGGATCAGCATCGTCTTCGTGATGAGGAGTTGGCCGTACCCGGTCGTCAGGACCTGCGACGGGGTGTCGAGACGGGTGTAGGCGTTGGCGGCGCCACTGGCGGCCAGCAGGATGATCGCGACCAGGGCGATGGTTGAGAATCGCCGGACTGCCCGGTCGAGGGGCATGTCACGTCGCGCGGCATGGACGGCCAGGGCCATGAGGCCGCCCATCCATACGACAGCGGCCAGCGCATGTGCCACGCCAGCGGTCGTCGCGAGGGCGTGATCGCCGAGACCGGCGCTGTGCCCGGCTAGCGCCGGGAGTGCGGTTGCGGCAATGGCGACCATCGTCCAGGCAGCGGCAGCACCGGTGGTCGCGCTGGTGATCGCTCCTACGCAGACCACCACAGCGAGGATCGCCATGAACAGCAGGGCCCGTGTCGTGGGGATCTCGTTGGCATATGTCGAGACGACATCGGGCGCGATGGCCTCCGAGAGGGGAATGCCGAGGACGTACGCCAGTTCGAGGAACAACTGGACCATGGCGAGAACTGCCCACACGCCAGCGGAGATGGCGGCGTTGCGCAGGTCGCGGCGACCGGTCCGCGACACCACCCCGTCCTTGCCGGACGGATCCAGGATCGTCGCCGCGAGGAGCCAGCCAACCGTCGCGATGCCGGCGAGATCGGTGAGCAGGCGCACGATGGGCGTGCCCCAGCCGACCGTGGCGCCGGGATCGGGAAGTCCTGGCAGGGCCGACTCGTACGAGCCGCCGGCGACAACGAGTCCGAATGCCGTCGCCACCACAGCGAGCGCGATCAGGGAGATGCCCACCAGTGCGAGTGGTACGGGGGAGGTCCGGACGGAGGTCGTCGTGGTCACGGTGTGCCGCTGCCCCGGCGACGCAGCATGAACAGGAATCCGATGGCGATGCCGACGGCCAACCCACCCGAGATGGCGGCGATAGCTCCGACTGGCAACGAAGAGCCGGTGGAGGCGGGCTCCACGAGTAGGGGTGCCGGGCTAGCGCTGACGGCGGGCGCTGGTGCAGCAGATGGCGGTGCTTGTCCGGCTGTGAAGGAGACCGATCCACTGACGGGATGCCCATCCTGGGAGACGACGCGATAGTTCACGGTGTAGTCGGGCCCGGTGAGGCCGGCAGGCCAGGACACCGTGACGTAGGCGCCGTCGACGATCAGGTCGAGGACCCGGATGACCATGCCGTTTCCGTCGGCGATCGACACCTTCACGGTGTCGGGCAGCAGATCCTCGCTGAAGGTCATCAGCACCTCAGTTGGCACGGCATCCAGTCGAGCGGCGTCTGCCGGGTCGCTGAGGAGGAGCTCGGTGTGGGCCGCGACTCCCGGTGCCCGCGCAATGAGCAGAAGCAGCATCGCCACCAGAACAGAACCGAGGGTCGCACGCTTCACGGTGTGAGCGTACGACCCTCGCGACACCTGTTGACTAGAAGGCCTCTTCGGGGAGGTCCATCAGGTCGAGCGTCGTCGCCTCCGCCACGACGCGCTCGGCGGTCAGCAGTGGCAGCCGGTTGCGGGCGAACCAGCGGGCCGTCTGGATCTTGCCCTCGTAGAACAGCCTGTCGCGGTCGGACGGACCGGCCGTGAGGGCCTTCGCGGCAACCTCGGCCTGTCGCAGCAGCAGCCAGCCGATGATGAGATCACCCGTGGCCATGAGAAGGCGGGTCGTGTTGAGGCCAACCTTGTAGATCTCGCGGGAGTCCTGCTGGGAGGCCATCGCCCACTGGCCGAGCAGGCCGACCATGCCCTGCACGTCCTCAAGCGCCGTACCGAGGAGTTCACGCTCGGCGGCGAGCTGGCCGGACCCCTCGTCGCCCTTGACGGTCTCGGTGATCTGCGCCGCCAAATGGAAGATCGCCTTGAACTGGTCGCGGATCATCTTGCGGAAGAAGAAGTCCAGGCCCTGGATGGCCGTCGTGCCTTCGTAGAGCGTGTCGATCTTCGAGTCGCGGATGTACTGCTCGAGCGGGTAGTCCTGCAGGAAGCCGGAACCACCGTAGGTCTGCAGCCCGACGGCGAGCATCTCGTACGAACGCTCGGAGCCCACGCCCTTGACGACGGGCAGGAGCAGGTCGTTCATCCGCTCGGCCATGTCGAGGTCGACATCGGTGTCGCCGGCCTCGGCGAGCTCGATGAGGTCCTGCCAGCCCGCGGTGTACGCGATAAGTGCGCGCAGGCCTTCCGCATAGGACTTCTGCAGCATCAGGCTGCGTCGGACGTCCGGGTGATTGGTGATGGTGACGCGCGGAGCGGCCTTGTCGGTCTGCCGCGTGAGATCCGCACCTTGCACACGGGACTTCGCGTAGTCGAGTGCATTCAGGTAGCCCGTCGACAGGGTCGCAATGGCCTTCGTGCCGACCATCATGCGCGCGTACTCGATGACCTTGAACATCTGAGCGATGCCCTCATGCACGTCGCCAACGAGCCAGCCAATGGCGGGCTCGTTCTCGTTCTCACCGAACGTCAGCTCGCACGTGGTCGAGACCTTCAGGCCCATCTTCTTCTCGACGTTCGTGGCGTAGACGCCGTTGCGGCCGCCGATCTCTCCGGTCTCAAGGTCGACGAAGTACTTCGGGACGACGAAGAGCGACAGGCCCTTCGTGCCCGGGCCAGCGCCCTCGGGTCGCGCTAGGACGAGGTGGACGATGTTGTCGGCCATGTCGTGCTCGCCGGACGTGATGAAGCGCTTGACACCCTCGATGCGCCACGTGCCGTCGCCGTTGTCGAATGCGCGCGCGCGTCCGGCGCCGACGTCCGAACCGGCATCGGGCTCGGTGAGGACCATGGTGGCGCCCCAGCGCTTGTCGATGATCAGCTCGGCCCAGCGCTTCTGATCGGCATTGCCGAGGTGGTCCAGGATGGAGGCGAAGCCAGGGCCGGACATGAACATGAACGCGGCCGGGTTGCTGCCGAGCATCATTTCCGATGCTGCCCAGCGCAGGGACGGGGGTGCGCCGGTGCCGCCGAGGTGCTCGGGCAGGTCCAGGCGCCACCACTCGGAGTCCATCAGCGCCTCGTAGGACTTCTTGAAGCCCTCGGGCATCGTGACGGACTTCGTCGCCGGGTCGTAGACGGGTGGGTTCCGATCGGCATCGGCGAAGGGCTCGGCGAGCGGCCCGACCGACAGTCGTTCGACCTCGCGCAGTACGTCACGCGCCGTATCGACGTCCATCTCGTGGTACGGGCCCTTGCCCATGCGTTCGCCTGCGCCGAAGACCTCGAAGAGGTTGAACTCGAGGTCGCGCAGATTGCTCTTGTAATGGGACATGGTCGTACCTCCGTAGTTACCGGCCAGTAGATCCATGATGCTACTCACCGGTAACTTTGGCAAGGGGGCGCTCCGCGTGGCTCGGATTCGCCCCTTGCGGCCATCGGATCCCCAGAGGTGGGAAGAATGGCCCCGTGACATCGCCCTGGCTGGACTCGAAGACGCCGGTTGGTCCGCCGACCTCGGCGAACCCGACCGTCCGCCAGCTGCTCTACGCCGCGATCGTCACGGGATCCTGGTCCGGGCTTGCCTGCCTGCTGATCTACCTGATCGCTCGCCTGGCCGGCATGGACTTCACCGTCACCGGCTCGGTGGCTGAGGCCTTGGAACCGGTGACCTGGCTGCTGGTGCTGCTCGTCCCACTGGCCTTCGCGGTTGTCTTCGCGATGCTGGCCGCCCTCATCCGAGGCTGGCAGCACGCAGGTCGGGCGACCTACTGGGTGGGCACTGCGGTCGCTGTCGCCTCCCTGGCGGGTCCGCTGGCCCAGCCAGCCGCCGTGGGCTGGTTCACCCGGATCGTGCTGGCATCGATGCACGTGGTGACCTGGTTCCTGGTTGTCCCACAGATCGCCCGCATCATCGGCGACTCCGAGCCGGGGAAGTCCGTGGCCCGTGATGAGTAGTCCGGCCGTCGGCCAACGGTCAACACCGGTGGCGCTCGTCGTCGCCATGCGCCCACGTCAGTGGCTCAAGAACGTCCTGGTCTTCGCCGCACCACTGGCCGCCGGAGCGCTCCTCGAACCGGATGTGCTGCGGCCGAGTCTCGTTGCCTTCGTGGCCTTCTGCCTGATGTCGAGCGCCACCTACCTGATCAACGACATTCGCGATGTCGAGGCCGACCGGGCCCACCCCACCAAGCGCAATCGCCCGATCGCCGCGGGGCAGCTATCGCCGGCCGTCGCCGTTGTCGCAGCGGTCGTGCTTGCGGTGGCTGCCCTTGGACTCGCCCTCTGGGTTGGCATCGGCCTGTTCGGGGTGGTTCTCGCCTATGCCGTATTCACGCTGTCGTACTCCATGTTCCTCAAGCACGAACCGGTCGTCGAGCTTGCGCTCCTGTCGATGGGCTTCCTGCTGCGCGCCATCGCCGGTGGCGTCGCCGCACAGTTGCCGATCTCGCCCTGGTTCCTCATCGTCGCGGGCTTCGGCTCGTTGTTCATGGCCGCGGGCAAGCGGTTCAGTGAACTCGACAGGGCGCTGAAGGACGACGGCGAGGAGCGCGCGCCGCGGCGGCGCAGCCTCGACGGCTACACGTTGCCCTACCTTCGATTCGTCTGGGGCACGGCAGCAGCGATCGCCATCACGGCCTACTGCCTGTGGGCTTTCGAGGTCGGGCTGCAGGAATCTACGTTCCCATGGGCCCAGTGGAGCGTGCTGCCGTTCGTGCTCGCGATCCTTCGTTACGCGGTCGACGTCGACAAGGGGCAGGCGGAGGCACCTGAGGATGTCGTCCTGCACGACCGGGCTCTGCTGTCGATGGGCGCGGTCTGGCTGATCCTCTTCGCACTCGGCGCTCTGGGAGTATGAGCAGGATGAGCAACGTGGTGTCACCGCTGGCCAAGCGGGAGAACGAGCAGATCCTGTCCGGCTGGGGTCGCACGGCCCCGAGCACGGCGGCGGTGCGCGCTGTTGCCACTTCCGCCGATATCTGCGATGCGATCAGTCAGGCCGGGCCGCGAGGAGTGCTGGCTCGCGGTCTCGGCCGGTCCTATGGCGATGCTGCCCAGTCGGGCGGGGCGACGGTGCTGGACCTGTCGGCGCTCGCGTCTATCGACCTCGACACGTCGTCGGGTTCGGTCACCGTTGGCGGTGGTGCGAGCCTTGATGCCGTGCTGAGGGCCCTGGTGCCGGCAGGCTTCTTCGTGCCCGTGACACCGGGTACGCGCATGGTGACCGTGGGCGGCGCGATCGCAGCTGATGTTCACGGTAAGAACCACCACGTCGAGGGCACGTTCGGTGCCCATGTGTCGCGCATGACCGTGGTCGACGGTCGTGGCGATGTCACGAACCTCACTCCGGAAGCAACGCCGGACCGCTTCTGGGCGACGGTCGGCGGCATGGGGCTGACCGGTGTCATCGTCGACGCGACATTCGACCTGATCCCCATCACCAGTTCGCTGATCTCGGTCGACACGGATCGCGCCATGGACCTCGACGACACGATGAATCGGATGATCGCGGGTGACGATGCGTATCGCTACAGCGTGGCCTGGATCGACAGCGCGCATCCGTCCGGCCGTGGGGTGCTGACGCGCGGCGACCACACTCCCGCCGATCAGTTGACGGGTGATGCGCGGTCCGCGCCGCTCGAATACCGGCCGAAGGTCGTCGCCACGGCACCGAAGTTCATCCCGAGTGGGCTCGTCAAACCGTTGACGATGCGCGCCTTCAACGAAGCGTGGTTCCGGAAGGCGCCGAAGTCCCGCCGGGGTGAGGTGCAGCAGATCGGCGCCTTCTTCCATCCGCTCGACATCCTGCAGGACTGGAACCGCGGCTACGGGTCGGCAGGATTCCTGCAGTACCAGTTCGCCGTCCCCGAGGCGGCGGGTTACCTCGTCGGCACGACGCTGAATGCGCTGCGTCGGATTGGTGCCATCTCTCCGGTCACGGTGTTGAAGCGGTTCGGTGCATCGAACCCGGCGCCACTGTCCTTCCCGCAGCCGGGCTGGACGCTGGCGATCGACGTCCCCGCTGGAGTGACCGGATTGGCGGCGACTCTCGACCGACTCGATGCACTGGTCCTTGCCGCGGGCGGCCGCCTGTACCTGGCCAAGGACTCGCGCATGTCACCGGCGATGATGGCTGCGGCGTATCCGCGGCTGGGGGAGTGGCAGCGAGTACGCGACGACATGGACCCGCACGGGGTCTTCACCTCTGATCTGGCAAGGAGACTGTCACTGTGATGGATGCTCTGGGCGAACCGCAGTCCGTACTCGTCCTCGGTGGTGGCAGTGAGATCGCAGTTGCCACCGTGCTTGCCTTGCCGCGGGCCCGGCTGCGCCGCGTCATCCTCGCTGGTCGGCCATCACCTGCACTCGATGCGGCCGTCAGCACCCTCACCGCCGCGGGTATCGGCGGCGTGGTGACGGAGACCTTCGACGCGGTCGACACCGCGAGCCATGCCGGGGTGATCAACCGCGTGTTCGATGGTGGTGACATCGACATCGTGCTGCTCGCGTTCGGTGTGCTGGGTGATCAGGCCGAGGCGGAAGCCGACCCCGATGCCGCCGTAACTGTCGCGACGATCAACTACACCGGGGCGGTGAGTGCCGGCCTTCGCGTGGCGACGCGCCTGCGTGCTCAGGGTCATGGCGTCCTAGTGGTGCTGTCGAGTGTTGCTGGCGACCGGGCCCGTCGGTCCAACTTCGTGTACGGCTCGACGAAGGCGGGACTCGATGCCTTTGCGCAGGGTCTCGGTGACGCCCTGCACGGTTCGGGTGCCCGTGTCCTCGTGGTGCGTCCCGGCTTCGTGCGCACCCGGATGACCGAGGGTTTGGCCGAGGCGCCGATGACCGTTGGGCCCGACGATGTCGCCAAGGTGATCGTCACGGCGCTGCGCAAGGGGCGCGAGACGGTCTACGCGCCTGGCCCGCTGCGGTTCGTGATGGCGGGCCTGAAGTCGCTGCCTCGGCCGGTCTTCCGTCGCCTGCCGATGTAGAGCACGAACCCTGCGCTGGGCAAGTACCGTGTGTCCATGAAGCGTCCGATCTCCCTGACGATTGCCGTGGTTCTGCAATGGGTCGCGGCCGTCGTCGGCATCATCTCCGGATTCGACCTCGTCGCTGCAGCCCTTGAGATGTCGCAGGAGGGTGTGGCCCAGCAGATCGAGGGCGCGCTGGTTAGCCAGGGAGTGGTCGACATCACGGGTGGATTCGTCGTCGACGGCGTCTTCGTCGCGGGCGTCGGCCTGCTGGCGGTCGCGTTTCTGCGCGTGATGGTCGCGCTCTATCTGGCCCGAGGGCATCGCTGGGCACGCACCGTGGTGACGGTGCTCGTGGCGCTCAGCCTGGTGACCGGCTCTGCCTATCTCTTCCAGGGCTACGTTCTCCGGTTCGCGCTGACGGTGGTCGTTGACGTCGTGGTGCTGTGGCTGATGTTCAACGCCAGTTCGAGTGCGTACATCCAGTCACGTACGGCCGAGGAGCGCCAGATACGTAGTTGAATGGTAAAGTACTCTGTGACTAGGAGGATTCATGCCCGCGATCACCGCTGACACCCTGACCCTGCCCCGCATCACGCCGATGGCTGAGGGCACCGGACGCGCGGTTGCCTCCGTGACAACCGCGCCCCTGGGCTTCGAGGGCGAGGGTTTCCCGGTGCACCGCGCCTTCGCAGGCGTCCCGCTGGAGGTGCTCGATCCCTTCATCCACATGGACCAGATGGGCGAGGTGGAGTACGCAGCCGGGGAGCCGAAGGGCACCCCCTGGCATCCGCATCGCGGCTTCGAGACGTTCACGTACCTCATCGACGGTGAGTTCATCCATCAGGACTCCCACGGTGGTGGCGGCACGATCGGCGGTGGCGGCACCCAGTACATGACGGCCGGCGACGGCATCCTGCACATCGAGACACCGCCCGCTGCGCTCGTGGAGTCCGGTGGCCTCTTCCATGGCCTGCAACTGTGGATCAATCTGCCGCGTGCGAAGAAGCGGATCGCGCCTCAGTATCAGGACCTCCAGGGCAATGACTTGAAGCTGCTCACGTCGGCAGACGGCGGTGCACTTGTACGCGTGCTGGCTGGCAGCGTCGATGGTCACGCGGGCCCCGGCATCTCGCACACCCCGCTGGCGATCGCGCACATCACCCTCGTTCCGGGCGCGCAGCTGGTGCTCCCCTGGCCCGCCGAGTTCAACGCTCTCGCCTATGCGCTCTCGGGCTCGGGAACCGTCGGGGCTGAACGCCGCCCGTTCGCTGGTGGTCAACTCGCCGTGCTGAGTGCGGGCGAGTCGATCGTGCTGCAGGCCAACGAGCAGCAGGAGTCACGCTCGCCGAACCTCGAGGTCTTCCTAATCGGCGGAGTTCCGCTGCGCGAGCCGGTCATGGCCAACGGCCCGTTCGTCATGTGCAGCAAGGCCGAACTGGTCGAGGCCTACGAGGACTACCAGGCCGGCCGGTTCGGATCGATCCCGGTCGACGCGATCCAGCCGCACCGCATCTAGGTCAACGGCTAGGTGCGCTGCTTGCGATAGGTCTCAAGGTCGAAGTAGTCGCGCCACAGGCAGACACGGCCATCGCGCACCTCGAACACGGCAGCAATCGGGATCTCGATCCAGCGATCCTCGACGAGGAACCGATCGGTGCGCTCGTTCATGACGATGTTGCCGTCACTCACCTGGCGATGCACCACCCACTCCACTCGCTCAGCCGTCTCGGTAACGCCGCCGGACAGCACCTTGCGCACGCCCTCCGGTCCGAACACCTTGCCGATCGGGACGTTGTCGTACTCGATGTCGTCTGTGACAAGCGCGCACACGGCGTCGAGATCACGAGCCTCGCATGCTCGGACTAATGCCGTGACGACGTCCGACGGCGACAGCGCGGTCGTCACCGGCGGTGCACGCGGACGGGCAGATCGACGAGACCCCGAAGTCCGTAACTGGGCCCATATCGAAGTGCGTCACGGTCGATGACCTCGATCGCCGTGACGTTGTTGGCGAGTGCCCGCAGGGCAGACGCGGCTTCGATGCGCGCAAGCCCAGCACCGACGCAGACGTGGATGCCATGACCGAATGCCATGTGCTCCTTCACGTTCTCCCGCATCGGATCGAAGGCGTCCGGGTCTTCGAAGACCGCCTCGTCGCGGTTGGCCGAGCTGTAGGCGAGGAAGACGGTGCTGCCCGCCGGGATGGCCACCCCGCCGAGTTCGGTGTCGCACGTCGTGACGCGCCACAGGCCCATGACCGGCGAGGCGAGGCGGATGCCCTCCTCGACGACGCCGCGGCGGAAGGCCTCGTCGTCGCGCAGCCGATCCCACACGCACGGATCGTCGGCGCGCATATCGTCAAGGTTCACAAGGATGTCGGCGAGCGAGCGGATCGTCGTCTCGTTACCAGCGACGATCAGCTCGCGTACGAGCCACACCAGCTCCTGATTCGTGAGCGGAGTCTCACCGGGCTCTGCCTGCGTGAGCGTTGTGAGGAGGTCATCTCGCGGGTTCTCGCGTCGATCGTCGAGGATGCCGCAGATCACCTGCTGGAACTCGAGCATGTCGCGCTCGGCATCCAGCCATCTCTCAGCGGTGAGCTTGCCGCCCAGAGCCGCGGTGGCCGAGTCTGACCAGCGCCGTAGGTCGACGCGGTAGCGATCGTCAATCCCGAGGATGCGCATGATCGCCCAGACGGGAAGGGGAATCGTGATCCGCTCCATCGCGTCGATGACCTCGCCGTCGGGGAGACCCGCAGCGAGCTGGTCGGCAACCTCGTCGACGAGCGGCTCCATCCAGGCAAGCGCCCGCACGGTGAAGGCGCGGTTCACCATCTTGCGGTAGCGCGTGTGCTGCGGCGGGTCATTGGTGCCGAGGGCGGGGGTGTACGGGAACCCCTGCGCTCGCAGTGCCTCCACCTGCTCGGCCACCTCCGGCGGCGGCGAGGTGCGGCGGGCGGGCGGCAGCACATTCGAGAAGCGGCCCGGATCCATCAGGGCCTCACGGACCAGAGACCACGTGGTGACGAACCACAAACCCTCGGTGTCCGGTACCGGATAGACCGGAGCATCCCGACGAAGTCGTGCGTACATCGGGTATGGATCCTGATAGAAGGCGTCGCTGTGCGGGTCCAGGTACGGCAGGGTGTCGGTCACTCCTGCACGGTAGGGGACGGCCACGCTCTGGGCAAGAGTTGTCTAGACAAGACTGTGATCGGTTCGCTTCTAGAGTGTGTGCATGGAGCCGATCTCACAGCTGAATGTTCTGCACGGGCCCCTCGACGTGTGCAGCCTCGAACCACTCACCGGCTTCTATCGCGATGGCTTCTGCAACACCGGACCGGAGGATCTCGGCTCGCACACCGTTTGCGCGGTTGTCACTGTGCCGTTCCTCGACCACCAGAAACTGATCGGCAACGACCTGTCGACCCCGATGCCGCAGTACGGCTTCCCAGGACTCCAACCGGGCGACCGCTGGGGAGTCTGCGCAGGCCGATGGATGCAGTCGTATGAGGCGGGTGTGCCGTCGCCGGTCGTGCTCCGTGCCACGAACGAGGTCGCACTCGCCTACGTGCCGTTGGAGGCGCTGGAAGCCTGTGCGGCCGATGCCCCGGACGATCTCGGCGAGCTGCTCGACTAGCAGGGCGACAGCGTCACTCTGCGGGAAACAGTCCCGACCGCTCCGCCCACAACGCCGCCTGCGTCCTGTCTTGCACCCCGATCCGCGCGAAGATGCGCGTGAGATGTGCCTTCACCGTCTTCTCCGCGATGCCGAGGCGTCGGCCGATCTCCTTGTTCAGCAGGCCTTCACGCACGAGTCCGAGCACCTCAAGCTCGCGGTCGGACAACGGAGGGACCTCAGGGCTCCGCTGTTCGGCTCGTTCAGCGAGCAGGATCGCGCCGATGCGTGCGTCCATCGGTGAGCCGCCGGCCGCGGCCGCTCGCACGGCGGCGACGATCTCGTCCGGGGCCGCATCCTTCAGGAGGTAACCGCATGCCCCGGCATCCAGCGCTTGGGTCACGCGCTGACGGTCCCCGAACGAGGTGAGGACGACAATGCGGGCCGATGGGTCGATGCCTGTGATCGCGGTCGTTGCGTTGATGCCGTCGACTCCAGGCATCGACAGATCCATCAGGACGACATCGGGTCGGACTCGCTGGTACTCCTCAGTGGCCTCCGCGCCATCGGCGGCACTGCCCACCACGGAGATGCCCTCTGCCGCATCGAGCAGGCTCTGCAGACCCGAGCGGATGACGTGGTGATCGTCGACGAGTAGGACGGTGATCATCGGCCCGCCTCCGCTGGCAGTGTCAGAGCGAGGACCGTGCCGGGTGGCTCGGCGTCGGTCAGGGTTAGTTCGCCCCCGACGCGGGTAGCGAGATCAGCAAGCAGGCGGAGGCCGGCATGGCCGGAGGATGGGCGACGCCAGTCGGCACCGTCGAGTCCGACCCCGTCGTCGGTCACGGTCAGTCGGACAGTCTGGTTGGCAGTTCGTGAGACTCGAACGACAACGGTTGCCGCGTGCGCATGCGTAACGACATTGCGCAGTGCTTCCTGCGCAGTGCGGAAGATCAGTGCCTCGGTCTCCTCTGGGAGTTGAAGGTCCGGATCGATCTCGACCGACGTCGTTATGCCGCGCGTACGGGGACCGGCGAGCAGGCCGTCCAGCGCAATGGCGAGCCCGGCGTCGCGCAGATTGGGTGGGTAGATCTCGATCAGGAGCGACCGTAGAGCACTGACGGAGGTCCGAGTGCTATCGGCGGCACTGCCGATGGCAGCTGCCACGGTCGGGTCGGGAATGCTGCTCGCGGCGGCAGCGAGGGAGTACGAGATCCCCGTGAGGTCCTGGATGACGCCGTCGTGCAGATCGGCCGCGATCCGGTGACGTTCGTTCTCGGATGCATCGATCGCGCTTTGCAGTAGCTCAGCCTTCTCGACCTCATCACGCTTGATGCGCGTGGCCAGCCACCACGCGAGCGGAAGCTCGAGAAGTGCGAGCAGGAGCAGCCCGCCGATGATGATCGGAACGAACCGCCACCAGATGCGTTGAGCAGACTCGTTGACCGCGTCGTATCGGTAGTAGACCTCGAACAGCACGGGCGTGCCGTCGTCGAGGGTCACTGGAAGATAGACCTCGAGCATGTGTCCGACCGACTGCTCGTAGCGGTTCTCGGGCTTCGTCAGGTCGCTCGGCTCGGCCTCGATTCCCCCGTTCCGCAGGACGTCCCGCTCCTCGTCGCCGAGGTCGTACGTCGTGCCGATGAGCCGAGGCTCGTCGGAGTAGACGATGGTCCCGTCGCCGGCCCAGATCTTCACGCGTGCGACGTCAGGCCCCAGCACCGCCGCGCGCACGGTTTCGTCGACCGAGGCGATCGACCCGGGGTCACCGGTCAGCAGACCTGCTGGGACATCGCGCATGGCGCTGGCGGCGAGCAAACGGGTCTTCGATTGGGCATCCGCAATGGCCTCCAGGGCCCCGGCCTGCTGACTGGCCCACAGGGCCCCGGTCGTGACAGCCACCATGACGGCCAGGGCCGCTAGGGCGAACAGGCCGAGGATTCGCCTGCGACGGACTCCGGAGCGTTGCACGGGCCGCAGCCTAGGGACCTTGGACAGGGACATCTCGGACATGGTCCTAAGACCATCGCCCGATTGATGACGGGACCGCCAGCCACACAGACTTCAGGCACGCGGGACAGGCCCGCATCGAGCCTTCTGGAGGAACCGTGCGCATGTCCCGCGTCAAGCGAGCCGCAGTTGTCGGAGCAGTCATCATGGCGGTCGGCAGTGCGCTGCCGCTTGCTGTCGCAGCACCCGCCCAGGCGAAGAGCTGCAAGTGGGCCGTGATCTCCTACGACGCGGCTACCCACACCTCGATCGTGGCCTGCGTCGGCCGGAACCGCCCCTAGTTGATCGACATCAGAAGGGCCCCCGCGATCGCGGGGGCCCTTCTGATGTCGTGCCGCCCTCGACTCAGGGCAAGGGAGCGTCGTCGGCGAGCAGGTCCTGGGAGGCGGTGCTGAACTCGTAGTCACCGTTGGGTGTCTGGGTAAGGCACCAGATCAGGTCGAAGCGGTCTTCCGGCCAGGCCCTCGGGAGGGCGGCCGGATCGACCAGCGGGAACTGCTTGAGCAACTCCGGCATCGATCCGTGGTGCCATACGACGAGGGCGTCACGGTCGTCGCCGAGGAGGCTCGCGGCCGCCTCGGCCGTGTCGCTGTGCGAGAAGTGGTCTTCGACGTCTACGCCAAGTCGGGCGGCCGTCGGCGTCGCGGTGTCTCGCTCGCGCTTGCTTCGGTACTCATGAGTCGGCTTCGTGGCGATGACGCGTTGCGGCTTGGCCAGCCCTGGTCTTTCTGGTGACGGAACATGCTCGAAGAGCGCGGCGAGCGCGCCCGCGCGCGTCCAGCCCTGTACCGAGAGGGAGTGCGGGTCGCTCTGCCCATGCTGGTCCACCCCGAGCGGGGTTCCAGAGTCGGCTGGCTTCTCTGCATGACGGAGGAACATGAGGGTGCGAGGAGCCATGGCGCAACTATGACAGCCCGGAAGGGAACGTGGCTGATGACTCCCGTGGGTTCATTCGAGAACGGTGACGTGAATCGAGCGTGCCCATCGGTTGGGAACCGGCGGTTGTCCACAGGTGAAACTTCAGCGTCGACAGGATGCTCGGCGGCCGCCTAGCCTCGGTGCAGATCTGCCGTGGAAGTGAGATCGCGCTTGGAATGGCGCCTCGGGGTGACATCCGGTCACGCGCACCGGATCGCGGAGTGCATGGGTGTTCTGGTCCAGGAGCCCGGCAGGGTCGGCCGCGCAAGCGGTGAAGTCTCGGCCTGCAGACAACAACTCTTGAGTTATATAACTTAGAAGGTGTATTGTGATCGATTGCTGGGAGCTGGAGATCGCTCTAGTCGATGACTGGCTCAGGTTCCTCGATCAGAAGTCGTATGAGCAGGTGATCGCCGCGCTCGAACTGCTCGCCGAGCGAGGGCCGAGCCTGGGACGGCCGCTAGTTGACTCTGTAGTGGGATCACGTCACAAGAACATGAAGGAGTTACGGCCTGGGTCCAGTGGCCGATCGGAGTTGAGGATGCTGTTCGCCTTCGATCTGGAGCGCCACGCGATCATGCTGGTCGCCGGAGACAAGGCGGGCAACTGGCAGAAGTGGTACCGAACGAACATTCCGCTCGCGGATGACCTCTTCACCGAGCATATGAACCGAAGCTGGAAGGGAAAACCCGGTGGCTAAGACGCTAGACGACGCGCTGCGCCGACGTCCCGTCGATCGCGAGGCCGTCGACGCACACAAGAAGCGCTTGCTCGAGGAGGTTCGCGCGTACCGTTTGCGGGAATTGCGCGAGGCATCGAGCCTTACCCAGGTTGAGCTGGCCTCCCGTCTTCATGTCAGCCAGAACCGCGTCTCTCGCCTTGAGCAGGGGGACATCGAGCGTGCCCAGGTCGACACGCTCCGCAAGTACGTTGAAGCGCTAGGTGGCACTCTCCGGGTTGAGGTCGAATACGGCGACGAACGCATACAGATCGCGTGATGTGGCCATCGACGTAGGGTCGCGGCGGTGCCGACGGCCGTCGCGTACCTCCTCCTCGGCCGGTTCTTCGTTCAAGGACTCACTGCAGGCTCGGTGAAGTAGGGCGGACGCGGAGGCACTGTCGCGTGTGTGCGCCCACTTCCGCTGGTTCCTGCACGCCGGGCAATCGCCCACCGACTCTGGAATGATTGCGACATACCGGGCGCTGCCCACCGCGAACCCGGCCTCACCTCACGGCGGGAGTCAACGAGATGGCGCAGAAACACAAGGCCAAGAAGAAGAATGCCGCCGACGTCGACTCTGCGGCTCCCCCTACGCTGGTCGACGCCGAGGCAGCCCCCAAGCCGAAGTTGACCAACAAAGAGTACGAGCGGCATATGCGGGTCCTGCAGGGCGAGCTGGTGGCGATGCAGGAGTGGGTCAAGGCGACCGGCGCGAAGATCTGCGTCGTGTTCGAGGGCCTCGACTCAGCGGGTAAGGGCGGCACGATCCGACGGATCACCGAGCGGACCAGCCCTCGGGTGTTCAAGCACATCGCGCTTCCCACGCCGACCGAGCGCGAGAAGTCGCAGATGTACATCCAGCGCTACATCGCCCACTTCCCCGCCGCCGGGGAGGTCGCCATCTTCGACCGCAGCTGGTACAACCGGGCCGGTGTCGAGCCCGTGATGGGCTACTGCACCGCGGAGCAGAGCGAGAGGTTCCTCGAGCAGGTCCCAGCGGTGGAGAAGGCCATGGTCGACAACGGGATCATCGTGATCAAGTACTGGCTCAATGTCAGCGTGGCCGAGCAGACCCGCCGGCTCGGGAACCGAATCGAGGACCCGCGAAAGATCTGGAAACTGTCCCCGACGGACCTGAAGTCCTACAGCCGGCACTACGAGTACTGCAAGGCGCGGGATGTCATGCTCGCCACCACCGACACCCCTTGGGCGCCCTGGTGGGTCGTGGACAACGACGACAAGAAGCGCGGACGTCTCAACATCATCTCT
>CAIVQM010000094.1 GCA_903908025.1 uncultured bacterium | reverse complement strand
CTGGACGAGAGCGGCCTGCGCCGCTTTGTGAACGTCTACCTCAACGACGAGGATGTTCGGTTCCTCGACGGTCTCAAGACACCGATCGCCGACGCGGACTCGATCACGATCCTGCCTGCCGTCGCCGGGGGCTGAACGTGCGGTTCGACTCGCTGCTCGACTCCGTCGGGGGCACGCCGCTTGTCGGGCTTCCACGGTTGTCGCCGTCGCCGGACGTCCGCCTGTGGGCCAAGCTCGAGGACCGCAATCCGACGGGCTCCGTCAAGGACCGTGCGGCGTTGGCGATGATCGAGCAGGCCGAGAAGGACGGGCTCCTCTATCCGGGGGCCACCCTGCTCGAGCCAACGTCCGGCAACACAGGCATCTCCTTGGCGATGGTCGCACGGCAGCGCGGATACCAACTCGTCTGCGTCATGCCCGAGAACACGTCGGCCGAGAGAACCCAGCTGCTGCAGGCCTGGGGTGCGACCGTGATTCCGTCGTCTGCGGTGGGCGGTAGCAACGAGGCAGTACGCGTGGCCAAGGAGATCGCCGCTGCTAACCCCGACTGGGTCATGCTCTACCAGTACGGCAACGAGGCGAATGCCCGCGCGCACTACGAAACGACCGGCCCGGAACTGCTTGCCGACCTGCCGACGATCACGCACTTCGTTGCCGGTCTCGGAACGACGGGGACGTTGATGGGAGCGGGGCGGTTCCTGCGCGAGGCCCGTCCGGGCATCAAGGTGATTGCTGCTGAGCCGCGCTACGGCGAGCTCGTGTACGGCCTGCGCAATCTCTCGGAGGGTTTCGTCCCTGAGCTCTACGACGAGTCGGTCCTGACGGGTCGCTTCTCCGTCGGTCCCCTCGATGCCGTCCGACGCATGCGCCAGTTGATGGACGTGGAGGGGATCTTCGCCGGCCCGTCAACCGGCGCCATCCTGCATGCTGCCCTCGGTGCTGCCCGAACGGCGGAGCGCGACAGTCAGGCAGCCGACATCGCCTTCGTGGTCTGCGACGGCGGGTGGAAGTACCTGTCGACAGGTGCCTACGACGGGTCTCTCGACAGTGCCGAGGAGGCGCTGGACGGCCAGCTCTGGGCGTAGGCCCGGACGGCTTGTCAGATCACGTCGCCTGCGTGAACCAGGCCTTCGCCGACTTCGTATTGGCGATCAGCAGGACGAGTGCGCTGAGGACGATGATGGCCCAGCCGAACGGAAGCCGGAACAGCCCGAAAAAGATGTTCAGGATCGACAGGAAGTTGACCAGCACATAGGCGGTCCCGGAGCCGATCAACGTCATCTTCATCAGCCACAGGTACATCAGGCCCAGAATGAAGGACAGCAGGCCGTTGATGAACAGGAAGAACCCGGGGATCTCCTGGCTGTTTCCGGCGAGATCAGTCACCGTCGGGTTCGCGCCGAGCGGCGCAAGCATCATCCAGATCCCGGTTGCCAGGTCGAACAGGGCAGACAGGAGGACGAGTGCTGCGATGACGGTGACGCCGAATGGTCGCTTCATGGGGCAAGAGTAGGGATGCAGACCGAGAGCCGGTCGGCGGCGCGCCCTAGGCTTGCGTCGACATGAACGACGCGGCGATCGGCATCTTCGACTCCGGCGTGGGCGGCCTCACGGTTGCCCGGGCCGTCATCGACCAGTTGCCCCATGAGCCGGTCCGCTATGTAGGCGACACCGCGCGTGGTCCCTATGGCCCTCGGCCGCTCGCGGAGGTTCGCTCCTTCTCGCTGGAGATCATGGACCGGCTCGTCGCCGATGGCGTCAAGGCGCTCGTCATCGCCTGCAACTCGGCGAGCGCAGCGACCCTGCGGGATGCGCGCGAGCGCTATGACGTGCCGGTCATCGAGGTCGTGCATCCGGCGGTCCGTCGTGCGGTGGCGGCAACTCGTTCGGGGCGCGTCGGCGTCATCGGTACGTCAGCGACCGTCACGTCGGGTGCATACGGCGATGCCTTCTCTGCTGCTCCGCAGGTCGAACTGACCTCGATCGCCTGCCCGCGCTTCGTCGAGTTCGTGGAGGCCGGGATCACCTGGGGCCCCGAACTGATTGATGTCGCCAATGCGTACCTCGAGCCGATGAGGCAGGCCGATATCGACACTCTGGTGCTCGGCTGCACGCACTACCCGCTGCTCACGGGCGTCATCTCCTACGTCATGGGCGAGAACGTGACACTGGTGTCCAGTGCGGAGGAGACGGCGAAGGACGTGTACCGCACGCTGGTCGCGCATGACCTGCTGCGTGATCCCGCCTTGCCCGACCCCGTGCATCGCTTCACGGTCACCGGTGATCCCGCTGAGTTCCAGCGACTCGGCCGCCGCTTCCTCGGCCCGGAGATCGGCAGCGTCGAGGTCGTCTGATGAGGCTGACGGTGGGCCCGAGTGCTCGCTGTGCCGGGGCTACGCTAATCGCGTCGAGAGTCCCATCCTGGCGTCCGCCTCGATAACGAACGTCAGCGACAGATCGTGCATGAAGAAGGTCTTGGCAGGGCCGCGCTCCGCTGGACTCACGTGCCCCTGTCATCGTCGAGCAAAACCTCAACCGTCGCCGCGGCCTTGTAGCGCGGCACCGAGGGGAGTGGGTCACGCCTGGCTGGCGGGGTGATCCATCCCTCCGCCAGTCCACGGTCGACATTGGCGAGCGCGTTCGGCGACGAACTCGCAGGCCCAATCGAGGAGGCCGACCTGGGCTGACCGAAAGGCCGTGACGGTCATCCGGCCTGACGGAGGGGGTGGATAGGGTCACCGCATGACTCGATCCGATGGCCGCACGGCCGACCAGCTTCGTCCGATCACCTTCGAGCGAGGGTGGCTCGAGCAGGCAGAGGGCTCGACCCTCGTCTCGTTCGGCCGCACCCGCGTGCTGTGCACCGCGTCCTTCACGGCTGGTGTGCCGCGCTGGCTGAAGGACTCCGGCAAGGGATGGGTCACGGCGGAGTACGCGATGCTGCCGCGGGCGACCAACACGCGCAATGCGCGCGAGTCCGTCAAGGGCAAGCTGGGGGGCCGCACGCAGGAGATCTCCCGCCTCATCGGCCGCAGCCTGCGCGCGGTCGTCGACATGGAGGTCCTCGGCGAGAACAGCATCCTCATCGACTGCGACGTCCTCCAGGCCGACGGTGGCACCCGCACCGCGGCCATCACGGGTGCGTACGTCGCTCTCTCAGATGCGATGGACTGGGCCCGCGGCCAGGGCCTGCTCAAGCCAGGGGTCAATCCGCTGAAGGATTCCGTCGCTGCTGTCAGCGTCGGGATCATCGACGGCGAGGTCCGCCTTGACCTGCACTATGACGATGACGTTCGCGCCGACACCGACATGAACGTCGTCATGACCGGTGATGGTCGCTTCGTCGAGGTCCAGGGCACCGCCGAAGGCGAGGCGTTCGATCGCGCGCTGCTCGATCAGCTGCTCGCCATGGCCGGCAACGGCTGCTCCACGCTTGCGGAGCTGCAGGCGGCAGCGCTCGCCCAGCCGATCCCCGCGCGGGGCTGACCCAAGTGGTGCAGGTCGTCCTCGCGACGAAGAACCGGCACAAGCTCGAGGAACTGCACCGGATCCTCGATGCGGCCGGTCTGGATGTCGAACTGCTCGGTGCAGATGCGTTCCCTGACCTGCCTGATGTTGCCGAGACGGAGTCTTCCTTCGCCGGCAATGCACTGCTGAAGGCACGGGAGATCGCTCGCGTCACGGGCCTGCCGGCGATCGCCGATGACTCCGGACTCGCTGTCGATGCGCTCAACGGCATGCCGGGGATCTTCTCCGCGCGCTGGGCCGGGCGCCACGGCGACGATGCTGCCAACCTCGCGCTCCTGCTGGGGCAGCTCACCGATGTGCCCGACCGTCGTCGTGGCGCTGCCTTCCACTGCGCGGCGGCCATCGCCCTGCCCGACGGCACCGAGCGAGTTGTCGAGGGCACCATCGAGGGCACGATCATCCGCGAGCCGCGTGGCACCAACGGATTCGGCTATGACCCCGTCTTCGTTCCACTCGGCTACCAGGTGACCACCGCGGAGATGCCCTCGCAGGAGAAGGACGCCATCAGCCACCGAGGCCGGGCGTTGCAGGCACTTGCGCCCGTCGTCCGAGAACTGCTGGGGGAGTAGCTCCATGGTCGCCGGCTGCTATCCCTGCGAGATGAACGCGCGGATCGACGACCTGCCGCCGCGCGAGCGCGTGCACGCTGAGGGTGGCTGGCGGATTGCGCACGCGTTCAATGTGTCGCTTCCGGGTTGGCTGCCCCGTGACGAGCAGGATGCGCTTGCGCTGCGCCTGAGATCGGCGATGGCGACGGCTCACTGAGTGCGGAAGGAGGGACTTGAACCCTCACGCCCGAAGGCACAGGTTCCTAAAACCTGCGTGTCTGCCGTTCCACCACTCCCGCGCGGTCCCGCCAGTGTAGGCAGTCGGTCAGGCGGTGCGGAGGACGGGGAAGAGCGGATGCTCCATCGGGGCACCGGCAGGCAGCTCGTCCTCGAGCCCCTCGAACTGAGGTGACGTGCGCCATGGCCGCGGTGCGTGCGTGGCGTCGTCGCCCAGGAAGCGCAGCGAGAACGCCCGACGACGGTTGGCGCCGGGGACGCCGTAGGCATGGTGCGCCGTCAGCATGTGGAAGTAGACGACGTCACCGGGCTCCATCGCCCAGCCGCGGATGTCGTAGGCGGCGCGGTCGGATTCGATGGGTGGCATCTCCGCGAGCGTGCCCTCGGGGAACCACTTGGCCTGCTCGGTGCGGAAGGTGCGGGGGATCAGCCAGCCACCGGTGTGCGAGCCGGCCAGGAACTCCAGAGTCGACTCGGGGGCGATGGGATCTACCGGCATCCACATCGACGTGTTGTCGAAGCCATCGACGTTGTAGTACGGCTGGTCCTGGTGCCAGGGAGTGACCTGCCGGGTGCCGGGCTCCTTGACGAGGGTGTGGTCGTGGAACAGGCGGACGACGGAACTGCCCATCAGCAGTCCGGCCGCGTCGGCAGCCTTCGAGTTGAAGGCGATGTCTTCGAACTCGGGGATGCGCTGCCAGTTGCAGAAGTCCTCGACGAAGCGGCCCGGATCATCCGGTTGGCTGGCGACACCGAACAGCGGCCCTGGCTCCGCGAGGTTGGTCTCGATGCCGCGGCGTACCGCCTCGACCTCGTCTGGCGTGAACAGGCCGCGGATGATGATGCAGCCATCCGTGCGGTACTGCTGCACCGTGGCGTCGTCGATCACTGTGCGGTCGATGGCGGTCACGAGGCAGCGCCCAGGGAGAGGTCGCGGATGAGCTTGGCGACATGGCCTGTGGCCTTGACGTTGTAGAACGCCTGCTCGATCGTGCCGTCGGCAGCGATGACGAAGGTGGAGCGGATCACCCCGATGACGACCTTGCCGTAGAGCTTCTTCTCCCCGAACGCCCCGTATGACGTCAGGACGGCCTTGTCGGGGTCGGACAGCAGCGTGAACGGAAGGTCGTCGCGTTCGGTGAACTTCGCGAGCTTCTCGGGCTTGTCGGGCGAGATGCCGATGACCGTCAAGCCGCTGTCGGCGAAGACGGCGAGGCTGTCGCGGAAGTCACAGGCCTGCTTGGTGCATCCGGGGGTCATGGCTGCGGGGTAGGCGTACAGGAGGACGCGCTGGCCGCGCAGGTCACGCAGGCGGACTCGAGCGCCCGTGGCGTCCATGAGGTCGAAGTCGGGGGCACGGTCGCCGGGGGACAGGGTCATTGGGTCTCCTCCTGATCTTGTGGCGAGTGTGCCGCACCTGCAAATGATTTGCAGAAGAACCGGACCCACCTTAGGGTCGAGTCATGCGCAGAATTCTTGTCGGTGTCGTGGTGGCTGCTTCCGTCGGGCTGGCCGGCTGCTCATCGACGACGTCCTCGGACGTGGCCGGCGCGGGGGCGGACCTGCCCCTCGTCGCCACCACCGTCTCGCCGATCACCTCCATTGCTGCCTCCATCGGCGGTGATCGCGTCCGGATCGAGGGCATCGTCCCCGAGGGCACCAACAGCCACACGTTCGAGCCGGCGCCCCAGGTGGCGGCACTGCTCAGCACGGCCGATCTCATTCTCGTCAACGGGCTCAAGCTCGAGGACCCGACGCTCGACCTGGCCGAGACGAATATGAGGGACAACGCGAGCATTGTCGAGATCGGCACGTCGGTCATCCCGGAGTCCGACTACATCTACGACTTCTCCTTCCCGAAGGAGGACGGCAAGCCCAACCCGCATCTGTGGACCGACCCGCTGTACGCGATCAAGTACGCCGCCGTCATCCGGGACGAGTTCACGAAGCTCGACCCAGCGAGTGCCTCGTACTTCGAGGCCAACTACGCAGCCTTCGCCGCGAAGGCCACCGAGCTTGCAGATGCCGTGCGTGCCGACCAGCAGACCGTTCCGGACGGGAATCTCAAGCTGCTGACCTACCACGACGCCTACGCCTACTTTGCCGATGACTTCGGCTGGCAGGTGATCGGTGCGCTGCAGCCGAAGAACTTCTCGGACCCGACTCCCAGCGAGGTCGCCGCGCTGATCGACCAGGTGTCGGCGCAGCAGGTGCCCACCATCTTCGGCTCCGAAGTCTTCCCGTCGACGGTACTGGAAGAGATCGGTCGGGCGACCGGCGCGCGCTACGAGGACTCGCTTCGCGACGACGACCTGCCAGGCGTCCCGGGGGAGCCGGACCACTCGTGGCTCGGGCTCATGAAGTACGACTTCGCGACGATGATCCGGGGCCTGGGTGGCAACCCGACGGCTATTGATGCGATCGACGTGTCCAGCACCGTTCCCGACCGTGCGACTTACCCGCAGTGATTGGGGAGGAGTTGTGACAGGAACCGGTGTCGGCCCCGAACTCATCAGGCTTGATGGCGCATCGGCGAGTTACGGACACCACCGGGTCCTGACCGATGTGTCCTTCCATGTCCACGAGGACCAGTTCACGGGCATCGTCGGACCTTCGGGGGCGGGGAAGACGACGCTCCTGCGCCTGCTCCTGGGCACGCTCGCGCCGATAGCGGGAGATGTGTCACGGCGCCCGGATCTTCGTGTCTCCTACGTGCCGCAGCTCGAGACCGTCAACTGGAACTTCCCCGTCACCGTGATGGAGTGCGTCCTGATGTCGCGTACACGCGGACGTCGTCTCCCGTGGGCGAGTAGGCAGGAGAAGGCCGACGTGCACGGGGTTCTCGACCGGCTCGGTATCGGCGGCCTTGCCGAACGTCATATCCGACAACTGTCGGGGGGTCAGCAGCAGCGGATGTTCCTGGCTCGGGCCCTGCTGCGCCAGCCGCAACTGCTGCTCATGGACGAGCCCACGAGCGGGGTCGACGTCTCCACGCGACACGACATCCTGCACCTGCTTGGCGACCTGCACGAGGATGGCGTCGCCATCGTGCTGACGACCCATGACCTCAACGGCATGGCTGCGCATCTACCGCATCTGGTGTGCGTCAACCATCGCATCGTGGCCGACGGAACGCCGGCCGAAGTCATCACGCCGGCCGTGCTGGAGCAGACATTCGGGGCCCGCATGGAGGTTCTCGAGCATCTGGGGATGCGCGTCGTGGTCGACGAGGCACCGTCGAACTTCATGGCGGGAGGGGGCTGACATGGAGACGCTCCTCGAACCGCTGTCGTACGCGTTCTTCCAGAAGGGCCTGGTCGTCGCGGCCCTCTCGGGCGCGCTACTCGGCCTCATCGGTGTCTACATCGTTCTGCGCGGCATGAGCTACATCGGGCACGGACTCTCGCATTCGATCTTCGGCGGTTTCGCCGCCGCGCAGTTGTTCGCCGCGCAGTTCTACGCACTCGCCGCGGGGCTGTGGGGAATCGCCTCCGCATTGGCGATCACCGTCGTCGTGAAGAAGAGCCGGGTCGGAGCCGACGCGGCCATCGGAGTCATCACCATCGCCTCCTTCGCACTCGGCGTTGCCCTCTTCGCCAAGTTCGGAAGCAGCGGGCCATCATTTGAGAACGCGCTCTTCGGCAGCATCCTCGGCATCAGCGTCGGCCAGATCGTCGGACTCGTCGCGGTTTCGGTGCTGACCGCGGCCTTCGTCTTCCTGCGCTACCGCGCCCTGCTGTTCAGCACCTTCGATCCGGAGGTGGCCGCCGTGTCCGGTGTGCGGGTCAACCGCATCGAGGCAGCGCTCATGATCGTCCTATCCCTGGCCATCCTGGCGACACTGACGGTGATCGGCGTGACCCTGGTGGCCGCCATGCTGGTGATCCCGGCGGTCATCGCCCGGATGCTCACCGACTCCTTCGGGCGGATGCTGGCGTACAGCACCGCCATCGGTCTGGCCAGCGGGTTCGTGGGCATGTACCTGAGCTACTACGCGGGGGTGCCCTCCGGAACCATGATCGTTCTCGTGGGAGCGACCGCCTTCGTGATCGTCCTGGCCATCACGGGTGGACGGGGTCTGCGGCGCTCAGCGGGGCTCGACAGCCACTCCGAGGACCTGCTCGCCGAGCCGGCGGCGTAGTCTTGGGCCCCATGTCGGATGTAACGCCTAGCAGCGCACCCGCCCCGGCCCTGTCGATCGTGGACCTGCAGGCCGAGGTAGCGGCTGCGCGCGAGGAACTTGTGGCATCCATCTCGACTCTGAAGGCGCAGACGGCGCCCAAGGCCCTCCTCCAGCGAGGTGGACGATCCATCACCGGCTGGTTCACCGATGAGTTCGGTGGAGTGCGGCCAGAGCGGGTTGCGATCGCGGGTGCCGTGGTCGTGGGGATCGTCGCCTTGAGACTCATCACCCGCCGACGCTGAAGGCGATGAAACCGTGACCGCGCTCGACCACAAAGACGTGGTTGCCATGGACGAGTCGCCGGACACGACCCCGAACGCAGATGGCTCAGTGCCCATCAAGCTCCTGCATGACCGCGTACTTGTTCGCGAGGACAACGGCGGACGTGAGCGAAAGTCCATGGGTGGCATCGTCATTCCGGTGACGGCGCAGGTCGGCCGCCGGCTGTCGTGGGCGAAGGTCGTGGCGATCGGGCCGAATGTCCGCAGCCTCGAACTCGGTGATCGCGTCCTGTTCGAGCCGGAGGAGCGCGGGATCGTCGAACTCCAGGGCATCGACTACATCCTGCTACGGGAGCGCGATGTGCATGCGGTCGCCGCATCGAGGCACAGCACGGCGGGCACGGGGCTGTACCTCTAGGGGTGGTTGGCCCCAGGCACCCGGCATGTGGTTACATCTGCTCTACAACTGAATACCTCATCCAGAGGGGCAGAGGGATACGGCCCGTTGAAGCCCCGGCAACCTGTTCGGTGAATCTCGTTCGCGAGGCCACCCGGACGTGGTGCCAACTCCGACCTGTTAACCAGGGCAGATGAGAAGAGAGGCCTCGTCATGACTGATCAGATAGACAATCCCGCCCCGTCGCTCGGTGCTGCCTATGCGCTGAAGTGCCGCGAGTGCGGGGCCACCACCGACCTCGATGCCAGTTATGCGTGCATGGAGTGCTTCGGCCCGCTCGAGGTCGCCTACACGCCGAGGACGATCACGCGCGAGCAGATCGAGGCCGGCCCCGGTTCGATGTGGCGCTACGAGGCGCTGCTACCGGTCGAGCCGGGTGCGAGTTCGCGGCCGGGCCTCCAGCCCGGTCTCACGCGCCTCGTGCGCGCCGACAATCTGGCCGCCGCGCTGGGCGCTCGCACCGTCTGGGTGAAGGACGACTCCGGCAACCCCACCCACTCGTTCAAGGACCGCGTGGTCGCGGTCGCGCTGGAGAACGGCCGACGCCTGGGCTACCAGACGATTGCCTGCGCATCGACCGGCAACCTGGCGAATGCGGTGGCGGCAGCGGCGGCACGTGCCGGCCTGGCCTCGGTCGTCTTCGTACCGTCGAATCTCGAGGCCGGGAAGATCATCACCACGGCCGTATACGACGGGACGCTGGTCGCGATCGACGGCAACTACGACGACGTCAACCGGCTGTGCTCGGAGATCGCGTCGAACCGCGACTGGGGCTTCGTCAACGTCAACCTGCGCCCGTACTACGCCGAGGGCAGCAAGACGGTCGGGTACGAGATCGCCGAGCAGCTCGGCTGGCGCCTGCCGGATGCCGTCGTGTCGCCCGTCGCATCCGGATCACTGCTCACCAAGGTCGACAAGGCCTTCCGCGAGTTCGTCGAGCTCGGCCTCGTCGCATCGCACGACTATCAGGTGTTCGGAGCCCAGGCGACCGGCTGCTCGCCGGTGTCGAGGGCCTTCCAGGACGGTCATGACGTGATCCGGCCGGTCAAGCCCGACACCATCGCGAAGTCGCTGGCGATCGGCAACCCGGCCGACGGGCCGTATGCGCTGGACGCCGTGCGCCGGACCGGTGGAGCGATTGCCGACGTGTCCGATGAGGAGATCGTCGAGGGCATCAAGCTCCTGGCCCGCACGGAGGGGATCTTCGCCGAGACCGCGGGCGGCGTCGTCGTGGCGACCTACCGCAAGCTGCTCGCGCAAGGCCTCATCGATCCGCAGGCCGAAGTCGTCCTGCTCAACACTGGCGACGGACTCAAGACTCTGGATGCCGTCGCTCCCACGTCCCAGCCCACCTTCACCATCTCGCCGTCGTACGACGACTTCGAGGCCAACTACTCAGGAGCAACCGCATGAGCATCTCCGTCAAGGTCCCGACCATCCTCCGCACCTACACCGGCGGGACGGCCGACGTCACCGTCAACGGCGCCACTTTGGCTGACGCGCTGGCCGATCTCGATGCGCAGTTCCCCGGTATCGGGGCCCGAGTCCTCGACGATGACGGTCGCCTGCGCCGTTTCGTCAACGTCTACGTCAACGACGATGACGTGCGGTTCCTGGAGGACCTGCAGACGCCGACTCCGGATGGCACCAGCATCTCGATCATCCCCGCGGTCGCCGGCGGCTGACTCCATAGCGCAGCGTCACACCTTTCGTCGGGTGTGACGCTGGGGTATGGAGTCAACGGGTCTGGCGGCGCAGGGCGAGTGCCGCGGGGGTTGAACGGTCACGACTGGTGGGGCGATGGGCCGGCGATCAGGCCCACGGGCTTCGAGTTCAAGAAGCAAGAAAGCCCCGGGACATCCGATAAGGATGTCCCGGGACTTCACATGGTGCGCCGCGAGGGACTTGAACCCCCAACCCGCTGATTAAGAGTCAGCTGCTCTGCCAGTTGAGCTAGCGGCGCGCGAGGAGAAAGGCTATCACTGCCCATCCGCCGCGAGCGCCCACCCCTCGGCGACGGGCCTGATGCGTCAGCGGGCGTGGTGTCGGTAGCCGCGTGACGTCTGTACGTCGCGGATGTCGTGCTCGGACACGCGATACTTGCCCGCTGTCCAGGCCAGAAGGTTCTCGTAGGCGGTCGACTCGTCAATGACGGTGAGTGCTGCCCAGTCGCGGGGGTTTGAACTCCGCTGCGCACGCACCACGGCATGCCGCCATGCCTGCTCGTGGGCATAGGCGAGAACGGAACTGTTGATGAGGCTAGGGCGCGCCGATGGGATCTCATCCGCGTCGAGGGCCTGCGAACGCCCTTCCTGGACGAAGGAGTCGATGTACTGCTTGTACCAGTACTCAACCTGGCGGACGGCGTCTGCTGCCTGTCCTCCGGGGTTCGGTGTTCCACCACCGGTTCGCAGACTCATGGAGTCGAGTCTGCCGTCAAGACCGGGCTTTTGAAAGTCGCGACGCGCCTGCCGCTCATCAACCGAGCGATAGCATCGACGCCATGACGGCGGTTGTGCGCGTGGGTATTGCGGGCGTGGGTCGCATCGGGCGCATGCACGCGGCCATTCTCGCTCGGCAGATTCCGCGAGCATTGGTCGTAGGCGTGGCGGATGCATTCGAGGGCTCTGCGGCATCGGTTGCTGCTGAGTTGCAGGTACCCGCCATGTCCGTCGACGAGCTGCTCGCATC
This sequence comes from uncultured bacterium, assembly GCA_903908025.1. Classification (GTDB taxonomy): domain Bacteria; phylum Actinomycetota; class Actinomycetes; order S36-B12; family S36-B12; genus UBA10649. The sequence goes on along the minus strand of CAIVQM010000094.1, from coordinate 2,516 downwards.
ACCGCAGATCGACGCGATAGCCATCTGCACGCCGAGCCCGACCCATGTCGACCTGATCATCCGTGCTGCGGAGGCGGGCAAGGCGGTGTTCTGCGAGAAGCCGCTCAGCATCGATATTGGCGAGGTCGATCGCGCCCTGGCAGCGGTGGAGCGAGCAGGAACGCCCTTCATGGTTGGCTTCAACCGGCGCTTCGATCCCGGTCATCGATCCGTCCAGCGCGCTGTCCAGTCAGGGGCCGTCGGCGATGTGCAGCTGGCCCGCATCACGAGTCGCGACCCGGCCCTTCCACCTCCCGGATACGTGGAGGGCAGCGGAGGAATCTTCGTCGACATGACGATCCACGACTTCGATATGGCTCGTTTCGTCGTTGGGTCACCCGTCGTGGAGGTATTCGCGACGGGGGCCGTCCTCATCGACCCGGCCATCGGGGCAGCGGGTGACATCGATACTGCTGTCGTTGTCCTGACGCATGCGAACGGGGCCATCACCACGATCGACAACAGTCGCCAGGCGGTCTACGGCTATGACCAGCGTGTCGAGGTCATGGGCAGCAAGGGCATGGCCACATCGGACAACGTCGTCAAGGACAACGGCCGTCTTTTCACGGCTGGCGGTGCAAGCGGAGCGAATCTCCAGCACTTCTTCCTCGAGCGCTACCGCGAGTCGTTCGTGAACGAATGGGAAGCCTTCATCGACTACGTCGCAGACGGTGGTCCGTCGCCGGTCCCCGGATCGGCCGGGCGAGCCCCGGTCGTTATCGGTCAGGCTGCTTGGCAGTCCGTGCGGGAGGGCCGGACCGTCAGGATCGACCAGGGCTGACTGAGCCAGCAGTGACAGCGGTCGCCGCCGCTGTGATGGCGCGCCCGAGCACTACCTGACCGGCTGGGTTCGGGTGGAACGATGCCGACGTGAATCCGCTCAGCGCGGTGAACGGGAAGACCCATGCGTCAGCACCCGCGCAGACGCCGTGGCCACCCGGAGTGTCCCCCGACGCCGACCAGGTGCCGGTGACGGGACTCCAGCCGGGGATGCGAGCGCTGGCAGCGATCTGCTGATTCAGGGACCCACTGGCGACGGATAGCGCGACGGTGCCGCCGCGGGCGAGCGGGTAGGCATAGCTGGCGGGCGGCGCGGGGTTCAGGATCGTCTCGCGCGCCCAGGCGAAGTCGCGCTGCGGGATCGTCAGATACGAGCACGGCTGGCCGTCGGATGCACGTGTGATGTCCGGGTACAGCGTCGGCAGCACGCGTGCGGTCGCCGAGAGGGCCAGGCCCGGAACGGTGCGACCGTCGGACAGTGTGCACGAGGCAGTGCCGAGACAGGCGGCGATCCGGTCGAGGCTGCCGGCGAGGGCGGCCGTCTGGCCCTGCACGCCATCCTGGACGGTGCCGTACGCAGCGAGCGGACCGGATGTGGCGTGCACCGTTGGGCAGTTGGCGCTGAGGGCGCACGTCGTCAGCACGGTCGTGAAGCCGACGTCGTTGCCGCCGATGGAGAGCAGCACGAGGTCGGCGGCTCGGCCGCCGAGGATCGCCGTCGCTTGCTCCAGTTGGCTGACCGTCTGCTGGGCACCGGCCTGGGCGCCGAGGATGCCGCTGTTGACGGTGGCACCGGAGCAGGCGACGAACACGAGCGTGACCGAGGTCGTGGGGGAAGCCTGTTCCAGGGCGAGGGCGGCCTGGGCGGGGGCTGCGCGCGTGCTGCGGCGGCAGGGATTGTCGTCCCAGTAGGGCGTGAAGCTGCCGCCTTGCTCCATCCACGCCATCACATTGCGCGGATTCCCTTCGCCGGAGGCGTATGAGTCGCCGAGTGCGACGACGAGGAGGTTCGACACGGTTGCGGGGACGGCCACGTGGGTGCGGCGACCGTGCCCGGCGACCTCAAGTTTCAGTTGGTAGTCCGCCTCGGGCAGGAAGATGGTCTGACGGCACGCCTTGGAGCTCAGAGGTGTCCACGCAACTCGAGATACGACGGAGCCGGAAGTCCTGACCGTCCATCGGAACCTGTCTCCGCGCGACTTGCAGGCGTCGAGGCTGACGGGGAAGCCGCGGTCGGACAGGTACCACGACGTGGTACCACCGATGAGGCGCTCGTTGGGCTGGGCGATCCGGTTTCCCGCACCGACGAAGGTGGCGGATGGCTGGAGCGAGAGGGCCCCTCGGCGCGGTACGCCCCCGTCGCCGTCGATGAAACCGTCGCCGTCGGCATCCTTGGCCTGCGGGACCATCGCCCACGTGCCCACGGCGCGGATGGAGCCGGCGGCGTGAGCGCTTTGTGCTGCGACGAGGGGCAGCGCGGCTATCGCCACGAAGGCGATGAAGGCCACGAGTCTGCGCACTCGGCCAGAGTACGGGGGTCAACTGTGGAATCCTCGGACAGGGAGAGGGGCGTGATGGCCAAGGCACCGGAAAGTCGCGCCACCATTCTTGCCGTCTGTCTGATCGTCATCATCATCGTGGCAGTGCAGCTGCTGCTGCCGGGTTCGGTGACAATCGGCCCGCTGTGGCTGGTGCCG
>CAIVQM010000093.1 GCA_903908025.1 uncultured bacterium | reverse complement strand
CCTGATGCTGAACTCCGACATCTACGCGTCAGTGCTCTCCGGGAAGAAGTTCATCCTCGTGGTGTGCGACAACGAGGGCTACGCCGTCATCGAGCGACTCCAGGTGGGTCAGGGCGGTGCGTCGTACAACAACATGCTGGCCGACTCACGCGGACCGGGTGCGCACGTGCGGGTTGACTTCCGGGCTCATGCGGAGGCGATGGGTGCGCTCGCACTCGAGGTCGGCAGTCTCGCGGAGTTTGTCGTGGCGCTGCAGACTGCCCGGGCCGCCGACCGGACGACGGTGATCGTCACGGACGTGCGGGCCAGTGACTGGACCGAGGGTGGTGCCTTCTGGCAGGTCGGCGTGCCTGAGGTCACCGAGCGACCAGGAGTGACTGCGGCCCGGGCGTCGATGGATGCTGGTTTACAGGCCCAGCGCCGCGGCGTCTAGCACTCACCAGGGTTAGTCGGTGGCGTGCAGGGCGGAGTTCAGGCCGCCCCACGTGCCGGTGCGCTGAACGACCTCAATCGCGCCCGACTGCGAGTTGCGGCGAAAGAGCAGGTTGTCGGTGCCCGATACCTCGCTGGCCTTGGCCACGGTGCCGTCGGGCAGCGTCACCTTCGACCCTGCGGTGACGTACAGCCCTGCTTCGACGATGCAGTTGTCGCCGAGCGACAGGCCGACGCCCGCATTCGCGCCGATGAGACAGCCGGTGCCGATGCTGATGACCTGAGTACCGCCGCCGGAGAGGGTGCCCATGATCGAGGCGCCGCCACCGACATCCGAGCCATCGCCGACGATGACGCCGGCGGAGATGCGGCCTTCCACCATCGACGTGCCCATCGTGCCGGCATTGAAGTTGACGAAGCCCTCGTGCATGACGACGGTGCCGGGCGCCAGGTAGGCACCGAGGCGCACCCTGTCGGCGTCGGCGATGCGCACGCCGGACGGCACGACGTAGTCGACCATGCGCGGGAAGCGATCGACGCCGAAGATCACCAGTTGCTGACCCTTGCGGCGAAGGTGCAGACGGGTCTCCGTGACCCTGTCGGCCGCGACGGCGCCGACGTTGGTCCACGCCACGATCGGCAGGACGCCGAAGATGCCGTCGAGGTTGATCGAACGAGGGAGCACCAGTCGGTGCGACAGCAGGTGCAGGCGCAGGTAGGCGTCGGCGGTGTCGGCGGGCGGGGCCTGCAGGTCGTCGATGACCGTGACAATGGAGCGGACGGTGACGCCGCGTGCCGTGTCGGAGTCGATTCCCGAGTCGAGGCTGGGCACATCGAGGGGATCGGTGCCGAGGGATGGGGCGGGATACCAGACGTCGAGGATGGCGTCGCCGTCGAAGGTGGCCAGGCCGAGCCCCGATGCCCCGCCGGTGACCGTCGGGCCTGCAGCAGCGTCAGTCGTCATGCGGCTACCGTAGCGGCGTGACCGCGATCCCCGGATTGGACCTCACGTCGGGAGCAGTGCGCCTCACCGCGACCCTCGTCGACATTCCGAGCGAGTCGCGGCACGAGGCCCCGCTGGCCGATGCGGTCGAGGCCGCACTGAGGCGGGTGACCCACCTGACGGTGACGCGGCATGGCAACACGGTGGTCGCACGCACGACCCTGGGCCGCGCCGAGCGGGTCCTGATCGGTGGGCACCTCGACACAGTGCCCGAGCACGGCAACCTCCCGCATCGCATCGAGGGCGGTCTGCTGTTCGGGCTCGGCGCCTGTGACATGAAGGGTGGCGTCGCTGTCGCGCTGTCGCTGGCGGCGACGGTTGATACTCCCGTGCGCGACGTCACGTACGTCTTCTACGAGTGCGAGGAGATCGAGGCGAGCCTCAACGGTCTTCAACTGCTCGCCGACCACCACCCGGAGCTGCTCGAGGCCGACCTGGCGATCCTGATGGAGCCGTCGGATGCTGGCATCGAGGCCGGCTGCCAGGGCACACTGCGCATCGATGTTGCGGCGTCGGGCAGCCGTGCGCACAGTGCGCGGTCGTGGCTCGGATCGAACGCCATCCACTCGGCGGGAGAGATCCTCGACCGGCTGCGGGCGTATGTGCCGCGGCGTCCGGTCGTCGACGGCCTGGAGTACCGCGAGGGGCTCAACGCCGTGGGCATCAGTGGCGGCGTGGCGGGCAACGTCATCCCGGATGCGTGCATCGTGACCGTCAACTTCCGCTTCGCACCCGATCGCGGTCTCGATGACGCGATCACTCACGTACGCAACGTGTTTGACGGCTTCGAGGTCGCGGTGGTTGACGCTGCCCCGGCAGCGATGCCCGGGCTTGACCGGCCCGCGGCTGCCGACTTCGTCCGCGCAATTGGCGAGACGCCGCGGCCCAAGTTCGGTTGGACCGACGTCGCGCGCTTCTCGGCGCTCGGCGTCCCGGCTCTCAACTTCGGCCCCGGGGATCCGACGCTGGCGCACACGCGCGACGAGCATGTGCCGCTGGCGCAGATCGAGTCCTGCGAAACGCGGATGCGCGCCTGGCTTTCACCACGATCTTGAGGTTGGCGGCGTTTCCAGGGCCGCGAACCGCCACCAACCTCAAGATCGACGAAGTCCTTCGGGGGTCAGGCCTGCTTGTTGGCCTCGACGTCCAGGGTCAGCTTGATGTCGTCACCGACGAGCACTCCGCCGGTCTCGAGCGCGGCGTTCCAGGTCAGGCCGAACTCCTTGCGGCTGATCTTGGTGTGGCCCTCGAAGCCGATCTTGGTGTTGCCCCACGGGTCCTGGCTGATGCCGACGAACTCGTAAGCCACGTCGACCGACTTGGTGACGCCGTGGATGGTGAGGTCGCCGGTGACGACGATGTCGTTGCCGTTGGCCTTGATGGCGGTCGAGACGAAGGTGATCGTCGGGAAGTTCTCGACGTCGAGGAAGTCGGCTGACTTCAGGTGACCGTCGCGGTCGGGGGACTTGGTGTCGATGCTGGCGGTCTGGATGGTGAGCTCGGCGGACGAAGCAGCGAGGTTGGCGCCGTCGATCGTGAACGCGCCGGAGTAGTCACCGAAGCTGCCGCGGACCTTGGCGACCATTGCATGGCGGGCGCTGAAGGCGAGGCTGGTGTGGCTGGCGTCGATGACCCAGGTGCCGGTGGCATTGGCCAGGGTCAGGTCGGTGGTGGGGGTGCTCATGGCTGCTCCTATGGGTTCGGGATGGATGATTGAAGTTTCATCTATATGATTGAATCTACAACTAGATAGGTCATCGCGCAAATCGGGATCTGACCTAGGGTTCGGGGATGCCCGCCGTCTGTGTGTTCTGCTCGTCCAGCCTCACCATCGACCAGCGCTATCTGGACCTCGCCCGGGAGGCCGGCTCGGCCATTGCGGCGCGGGGCTGGGGGCTGGTGTCCGGTGCAGGGTCGATCTCGATGATGGGCGAAGTGGGTCAAGCGGCCCGGGCCGGTGGGGGTCACACCATCGGGGTCATCCCCGATGCACTGGTGGCCATGGAGGTCGCCGACCACGACTCCGACGAGTTCATCGTCACCCGCGACATGCGACAGCGCAAGGGCATCATGGATGAGCGCTCCGACGCCTTCCTCGCCCTCCCGGGCGGTATCGGCACGCTGGAGGAACTCGTCGAGGTCTGGACCTCGCGCTCCCTGAACATGCACCACAAGCCGGTTGTCGTCCTTGATCCGTGGGGCGACTACGACCACCTGCACGCCCTTCTCGACCATTGGGTGGACCGGGGCTTCGTGCGAAGCGGGGCCGTGGACCATGTCCACTGGGCTAAGGACATCGAGGGTGCCCTTCACGAGATCGCCCGTGGCTGGGCCACGACCCCGCCGACGGCCTAGCGGGCCTGCGGCTGCAGACGCTGCTGCTCCATCGCAGCGGCCTCCGCTGCCGTCATGGCATGGACCTCAGTCGCGGTGGCCGTCGAGCCGGTAACCGTCCCATCGACATGCGCGACGCCGCCCACCGTGACATCGGTGATGGCATCCGTTGAGACCGCGCTCGGATCGGGGCGGCCCTGGGTGAAGTCAGGGGCTCCCACGCGCACCTCGGTCGTCGCGGCGACGCTGAATGTTGACGAGTAGCCGTCATCCGCCTTGACGGTGATGGACGAGCTGCTCACGGCGGTGACGGTGCCGTTGATGGTGCGCACCGTCGAGATGGTCCCGTCCGCCGCCTTCACGACGAGTTCGCCGTGCAGGGCCTGGCCACCGGGACCACCCCGCATGCCGGGCAGGTGCTGGCGGCCGGCGTGGGGGCCGCCCGGGGTGCTGTCGGCAGCCATCGCCAGGCCCGTGATGCCGGTCGCGAGAATCGCGCCGGCTGCCAGCGAGCCGACCGTGAGGGTGATGGTTCGAGTGCGTGACATGTTGATCTCCTTGGTGTCGGATTGGAGTCGTGCGGGTCTGTCGAGGTGAGATTGCGCGCCCGACGTTGCGAGGTCGTTCCGATGGGATTCAGGTCACGTAAGGGACGGAACCCGAACCTTCCTCGAACCTGCCGCCTGCCGCCAATGCCCCCTACGGCTATCCGTGATGGAATGTCCCCGTGACCTGGCTCTTCGTGATCGTCGCCATCCTCGTGCTCGGGGCCGGTTTCCTCGCCTTGCTCGGGCTGCTCGGCGACCTGCCCGCAGCCGAGCCCGATCTGAAGCCCGACACCATCGACGGCGCGCCTGCCTTCGATGTGGTGGTTCGCGGCTACCGGATGGACGAGGTCGACGCGCAGTTGGCCACCATGCAGGACCAGATCGACACCATGTCAGCGGAACTGGACCAGCGTCGGCCCCGTGACGCGCGCTGACGCTGCTCGCCGACCTCCGGCGCACGTCGCCCTCGATGTCATCATCGACGCCCCGGTCGAACGGGTGTTCACGGCCTTCAGTCAGTGGAGCGAGCAGGGTCGGTGGATGCTGGGCACCCGCGTCGAGGTGCGCGTGGGCGATGGGGCCAGTGTCGGCTCGGAACTGGCCGCGTGGACAGGGACCGGCCCGGCGGGCTTCTGGGACACGATGATCATCACTCGGTGGGACCCGCCCTACCGAGTGGATGTGACGCATACCGGGAGCGTCGTGAAGGGCACCGGAACGATGGAGGTCGTGGCGCTGCCCGGCGGCCGCAGCCGCTTCGTATG
>CAIVQM010000092.1 GCA_903908025.1 uncultured bacterium | reverse complement strand
TTCCGCAACGTCATCTTGATTCTGACGTCGAACAGCGGCTCTCAGTACCTGGTCGATACATCCGTGCCCTACGAGGTACGCAAGGAGCAGGCACTCGCTGTTGTTCGTCAGCAGTTCCGTCCGGAATTCCTCAACCGGCTGGATGGCATGGTCGTCTTCGAGCCACTCGATCATGCGCAGTTGGCCAGAGTGGCCGCGATCCAGATCGCCCAGTTACAGCAGCGACTGGACGACCGTCGCATCACGCTTCGGATCAGTGACGGGGCCACCGCGTGGCTGGTCGATCGCGGGTTCGACCCGGTCTATGGAGCACGGCCGCTTCGTCGACTCGTGCAGACGGCAGTCGGCGACAAGCTGGCGAAGGGCATCCTGTCCGGCGACATCCGCGATGGTGACGACGTGCAGGTCGAGGTCCTGTCGGATGGCAGCGACCTGACGATCACCGTCTGATCCGTCGTCGGCAATCGGTTCGGAGTCGGCTCAGGGCTGGTGATGTCCCGTCGATGCGGTCGGGCGTTTTCGCAGTCCGGCGGCGCGGAGCGCTAGCACGATCGTCCGTGAGTCGACCTCGATCGCCCCTTCGGCTACGGCGACGCTGCGAATGTCGGTACTGATGTCGTAGTGGTCGCCACCGAAGGCGCGATCGGGGATGCCGATCCACCGGGCGAAGGCGTGTAGTTCCTCGAGGCTGGTGTCGCTGATCATGTGGCAGAACAGGTATCCGCGCCACGGCCAGATGCAGTCATCAACGAGGATCGCCACGGGCTCATTCTGGGCTACGGAATGGTGATGGGCACCCAGGCCGTTATCCCGGGCGAGCCCGCCTTGCTGGGCAGCCACGTCACGTAGACGGTGTACGCCCCGGCGGGCTTCGTCGCCTCGAGGATCCACGAGGACCGCGCTGTGCCCTTGCGCAGGTTGGCGGTCTTGACCTTCCCGACCACGGCCACGCCCTTCGGAGTGACTCGCACCAGTGTGAAGCGCACATGACCCCGTGCAGCCGGACTGAGCGTCGCCTTTAGCGGTAGGCGTACGCCGCGCTTCTCGACGCTGCGCACGAACGGCGTCAGCCGGGTTCCTCCGACGCTCGTGGCGCCAGCCGTAGCGGAAACCGTAGAGGTGGCGACGTCGATGCCGGACTGTGCCGCGATCGTGGACGCGTTGTTCGACGGGTTGTCGGGAGTGCTGCCGGCAGCCCCGGCATCGGATGTCGGGGGCGTCTGGCCAGAAGGGGTTATGGGGACGGCGACCTTCGACGGCAGCACATTTGAAACTGTGATCGTCTGCGCAGGGGACTGTCGGTAGCCCCACCAACTCCACATGAATCCTTGAGGGGTGTCCTGGCTCACGCTCGACGTCTGCTGTAGCCACATCGCGAGCTGCACGGTCGATCCTGAGGAGAGGGGTGCCAGCAGGAGTTCGGCCGGTGTGAGGGCAACGGGCACCGGGGTCGCAGCGATGGTCGGGTCCGTCGTGGGGCCTTTGGTAGCGATGACATCGTGCGTACTGCAGCCCTTAGTGGCCTGGAAGCCGATCTGCCCCTTCATGCCCCGTGGAATCGGCGTGCCGCCGGTCTCGGTCCAGCCGGACAAGGGCGTCGCCCCAGGGTTGGCTCCCTGCGGACAGACCACCAGCGTCACGATGTTCGACATCGTGATGGTGGAGTCCTGAGTCCCCACCGGGAACGACGCGGCTGCCGGAGACACCATCAGGCCGGTGCTCCCGGCCAGCGAGATCGGCGCGGCGGCCACGCTCAGGGATGGACTCCCGGACAGGGCCGTGTCGTACGGAGGTCCTTGGACCTTGGACAGCACGGTTGAGACGGATGGGATGAACTCCGCACTCAGTGCCGGATCGGGTCGGGTGAGGCCCGATGTCGGCACGGCGTAGACCCGGACATGGGGAACGAGGAACATGCCGACGGGTGACGTCGCCATATTGCGTGGCGTGAAGGTCGCATTGGCCGATCCTGACCAGGTGCTTCCCGCCTGCGTCCACGACGCGGTCGCATCCTGCGAAGCCGTGCCGTCGGCACTGGTCGATGTCGGCACCCAGAAGCAGTCGGTGGCGCCGTTGTCACCGAGGGTCTGCTGCCGGCACGCCTGCCAACGCACGCCGATCGTGGGCGATGGCTTGTAGGTGAGGAGCAGGGTCCCTGGAATGCTGATTATCGGCATGGTGACCGCAACAGAGACGGGAGCAGCGGAGGTCATCGTCACCGCGCCAGTCACGGGACCACCACCTCCGGCGGATTGCGGAATGCCGGTCGTCGCCGATGCCGGCGATGGGGCGATGAACATGAGCAGGAGCGTGGTGGCGATGATCATCCCCGCACCGGTCCGGGTTGGTGTCATGCGCGGATGATGGCACGACTGATGTGCTGGAAGCGCAGCGAGCGGAGGCAGATTTCGGTCGATCCGACCCTCAGTGCGTCAGGTTTGCGGACATTCGGGACAGAGCCTCGTCAAGGACGGTTGGCTGCTTGCAGAACGCCCACCGCACATAGGGGGCGCCAATCGACGCGTCATCGCAGAACACCTGATGCGGGATGGCGACGACTCCGGCGCGACGGGGCAGGTCGCGGCAGAAGGCCAGTCCGTCGGCATAGCCGAAGTCGCCTACGTCGGTGGTGACGAAGTACGTTCCCTCAGTCGGGATGATGCGGAATCCCAGGTCGGCGAGGCCGGCGGAGAGTAGATCCCTCTTCGCGGCGAGATCGGCCCGAAAGTCGGTGAAGTACTCATCGGGCAGGCCAAGCCCGAAGGCCATCGCATGCTGGAACGGCCCACTCGAGACGTACGACAGGTGCTGGCGCACGACGCGAACGGCGGCGATCAGTTCGGCCGGTCCGGTGGCCCAGCCGACCTTCCAGCCGGTGAACGAGAACGTCTTCCCGCCGGACCCGACGGTCACCGTGCGCTCCCACATGCCCGGCAGGGTCGCAATCGGCACGTGACGATGGCCCTCGAACCACAGGTGCTCGTAGGCCTCGTCGGAGAGGACGAGCACGTCGTTCTCGATCGCGATGCGGGCGACCTCGGCCAGCTCGGCCGGGGTGAAGACGATGCCCGTCGGGTTGTGCGGAGAGTTGAGCAGGATGAGTCGCGTGCGCGGTGTCACGGCAGCGCGGAGTGCGTCAAGATCGGGTCGCAAGTCGGGTCCGGCCATCGGCACGCCGACGCGGCGGCCGCGCGCGAGCGAGATCCCGGCCGCGTAGATGTCGAACCATGGCTCGAAGACGACGACATCGTCACCATCGTCGATGAGTGACATCAGCGTCGACTGGATCACCTCGGAAGCACCCGTTCCGACGACAACCTCTGTGGCCGGGTCGACATCAAGTCCGTAGAAGCGCTGCTGGTGTTCGGCGATTGCCTCGCGCAGCAGAGGTAGTCCGTTCGGCGGCGGGTACTGGTTACCGCGGCCGTCGGTGATCGCGGCGATAGCGACGTCCTTCAGGGCCTGCGGCCCGTCGGTGTCCGGAAACCCCTGACCGAGATTCACCGCGCCCACCTCGGCAGCAAGCATGGACATCTCAGCGAAGATCGACGTGGTGTGCTCCGCCATGCGCGGGACGAGCGGGGGCTGCCGTCGGGACATGCGTGAACGGTAGCGCGGAGTCAGCGGCTGGTGCTGCTAGTGGCGTGGGGTGATGATCGTGGGCAGCGACTCGGCGATTCCCACATCGTTCTGGGCGCGCAGCACGCACGAGTAACGGACTGAACGCATTGAGGTGATGACGGCCCGCCCGGCCTTGACGGCCGCGCCGCGCCGCGCTCCACCGCCGACGGGAGTGCAAACAACACGGGTCGAGACGAGGGCGCTTCCGTTGGCGTCGCTGCGGGAAACTCGGAAGGTGGCGGTGCCGCGGCCTGCGGAAACCGTCTTGGTGATCCGCCCAACGACCGGCACTGCTATTGGTGTGACGGAGATCGGCCCAGCCACCGGCGAGTTCCCGTTCGGGTTCCCAGCGATTCCCGTCACGTCATATGCCGTGCCGTTGGCGAGTCCTTCGACGGCGCAGTACGAGGGGGTGCCGTCACCTCGCGGTTCGGCAAAGCAGTTCCACGCCTGGCCGGTAGCGGGGTCGACGACAGTCGCTGCGAAGGCCGTGATCTCAGCATCGTCACCCGCAGCGAAACCGACGACGATGCGAGCCGACTGCGCTGTCGCAGCGAGCATCGGAGCAACGGCTGGGATGGCATTCGGGATGGGCTTGGGGCTGGCGATGGCGTTGTTGGCCTGGAGGAACTCGATCTGGGAGGACACGCGGGTGTACACGCCGGGGAGGTTGATGGCGCACTCTTCACCCCAGCTGACGATCCCGACGAGGCGGGCACCAGCACCCTGCCCTGCGACGAGGGGGCCGCCCGAGTCACCATTGCAACTGTCGATCACCTTCTGGTCTTCGGTCAGTCCGATCGCACAGAGCATCACGCGTGCGTCGGCGTCAGAGGCTCCGTAGCCCTTGAAGGTGTAAGTGCCAAGGGCGAACGGCTCTCCCGCACCGCAGCTCGCATCGGGGAGGATCACCACGTTCCCCACCCGGAAGGCGTCGGGGAACGACTTCCCCGATGCGGATGTGTTGCCCCAGCCGGCCACTCGAACGGCGGTTCCGGGGGCGGCCATGGTCGCGACCTCGCCCGCACCAACCGGTTGCAGGAAGGGAAGGTCTGTGATCGGCTCGGCCAGGGTCAGGATGGCGACATCGTTGGCAGCAGTGCGACGCAGATAGTCGGGGTTGGGC